>DAOQWY010000016.1 GCA_035342335.1 Bacteroidales bacterium | reverse complement strand
GGTTCCGGCAAAAACTCCTGGAGCTCAACAATCCAAAGAGAAGGCCCATCCGTTTCCAGCAGCTTTGGAGGGTGGCAGCGATCATCCTGGTCATCATAACTGCTTCATTTGCCATCAATTATTTCAACTTGATCCCAAAGACGATGATCAGAGGGACCTCGGCAAGCGAACTTCCTCCTGAATTAAATGATGTTGAAATGTATTACGCAACGCTGACCGATGAAAAACTTCAGCAAATTGAATCGCTGGCCACCTCGAAAGAAGAAGCGGCGAGGATCCGGAAACAGGCTCTTGCTGAGGTAGGTGAACTGGAAGATTCCAACATCCAGTTGCAGCAGGAATACGCCGCGAGTGGTAAAAATGAAAGGGTGCTGGATGCCATCGTCAATAATTACAGGATCATCACCAGCCTGCTTGACCATATCATCACTGAATTATCAACGAATAAAAGTTCCTTGCAGTCAGAGCATCAATCCTCTTAAGAAAATATAAATCCCATGAAAATAAAAGAAATAGCCCCGTTTCGCCTCCTGCTGATCGTTCCTTTCACCGTGGCCTTCATCACGGTAAATGGCAGCGGGGATAAATTTACCCGTACGATCAATAAGGAATTTGCCATTGGCACCGATGCACATCTTTATGTGGACAATCAATACGGGAAGATCCACTGCGCAAATTGGGACCGGAGTGCCATCTCGCTGGAGGTGACCATTTCCGTGGATGCATCCAGTGAGCAGAAAGCTGCCCGCATCTTTGACATGATCCGTGTGGAAATGCACGGATCGGCTTCTGAAGTGGTTGCTGAAACGGAGATCAGCGACCAATTCAAGGGGAATGGTGACAATGTTTCCATTAAGATCGACTATATGATTCACATGCCCGAAAAAGTTGCACTCTCACTGGAAAACAGGTTCGGGGATATTTTTATTGAGAATGTAAGGGGTCCGGCTGCCATTGACCTGAGTTACGGCAACCTGGAAGCCAGGAGCCTGATCAATTATGATAATGAACTGGAAATCAAATTTGGCAAGGCATCCATCGGGATGATCACGGAATTTTCGGCTGATGTCAAATATTCCGACTTCATCGTGTATGAAACCAAAAAGATGGATCTTGAATCCAAGTTTTCCACGGTTCGGATCGAAAAAGTCACCGCAGCAGAGATTGACTCGCAGTATGATACATTCACGATGGGCGATGTACAGACGGCTGACATCCATGCTGAGTTCTCCACCGTGAAGATTGCCAAACTGCTCAGGAAAATCGGGATCGACTCAAAATACGGCTCTGTCCAGTTAAAATACATTGCTCCTGATTTCACGGAAGTCAGGATCTATAATCAGTTCGGGAGTATTGAAGCCGTTGTTGATGAAGAGGCAAGTTATCAGCTGGATGCCACCATCAAGCTGGGCTCATTGAGCTATCCGAAGGAGAAAGCTTCTCTGATAAAGGACTCCGAAAACCCGACAACCACCCTTTACCACGGCGTGATCGGCGATGACAAAAGTTCGGCTTCACGGATCTATATCGAAAGCAGCACGGCGGGGGTGGTGATAAAGGCGTGGTAAAAAGGCACAAAGGCACAAAGGCACAGAGGCACAAAGGCACAAAGGCACAAAGGCACAAAGGCACAAAGGCACAAAGGCACAGAGGCACAAAGGCACAAAGGCACAAAGGAAATCAGAAATATGAAAGGATGAATTAAAAATAAGAGTGATGAAAAGAATTTTTATGATAGGATTGGGAGCTGTTTTAGCGATCAACTGCAGTCTCGCACAGGTATCGCAGGAAAGGGATGTCATGCCTTTCAAGGCAATTGAGAACAGGAGCTCGGTCGACCTGATCATTTATCAGGGATCTTCGCCACGTGTTGTCATTGAGACGGACGAGGGTGTTATGGACAAGGTTGAAACCTGGGTTGAGAATGGCATCCTGCTGATCGAGCTGGAGCGGTGCCCGGTGAGCATAAAAACCCTCAAAGCCTACATCACGGTCGCCGGCCTGGAAAAATTACATATCAACGGATCGGGTGATTGCCTGACGGAAACCCTGCTCGAAGTGCCTCACCTTGAAGTTAAAGTCAATGGTTCAGGCGATACACACCTGAATCTGAACGTTGAGGCGCTTGACCTGCGCATCAACGGATCCGGGGATGTGGAGGTGTATGGCACTGCTTTGACGACCAATATTGGGATCAACGGATCGGGCGATGTTGACTTTCACAGCGACGCCATGGCGGAATGTACGGTGAAACTCACCGGTTCAGGCGATGTTGAACTTTCGGGAACGGTAGGCAACCTCACCATCAAACAGGTCAGCTCAGGTGATGTGGATGCCGGGGATCTGAAGTCCGATGTTTGTTCCGTCGAGAAAACCGGCTCCGGGGATACCAGTGTCTGGGTCGACGGTGATCTTTCGGTATCATCCAGCGGTTCAGGAGATGTATATTACAAGGGTCAGGCCAGCGTAAAGTCCATATCAGTGACAGGTTCGGGGGAAGTTCACAGGATCAGGTAAAGACCGGCCGGCGAACAGCAAACGGCGAACGGCGGACTGATTTATACGAACCAGTTTGTAGTTCGCTGTTCGCTATTTGTCGTCTTTTATCCCCAGGATCTGTATGAATTCCCTTTCGGTGATCATCTTGATCCCAAGTGTCCGGGCAAGTTCCAGCTTTTTGGGTCCCATGTTGGCTCCTGCTACGATCAGGTCTGTTTTGGAGCTGACGCCTGAAACATTTCTCCCTCCGTTCACTTCGATCAACCGTTTGATCTCCTCCCGCGAAAACCGAGTGAACACGCCACTGACTACAACAGCTTTGTTTTCAAGTTTAGTGGAGACCAGTTCCACTTCTTCCTGGCCGGCTTTCAGCTGAATGCCGGCTTCTTTCAAGCGTTCGATCAGCCGGGTGTTTTTTGGATTCCTGAAAAAAGCCTGGATGCTTTCTGCGATCTTTTCACCGATTTCATCCACCAGGATCAGCTCCATGTAATCAGCCTCCATTAACCTGTCGATGCTTTTGTAATGCTGTGCGAGTCGTTTTGCTACCGTTTCACCCACATACCGTATCCCAAGAGCAAACAGAACCCGGGAAAAGATGACCTTTCTGGAGGCGTTGATGCTTTCAAGGATGTTGTTCACCGTTTTCTCCCTGAAGCTGATCTTTTTTTCTTTTTTATCCTCCCCGGCGGCATAGATCTTTTCAAGCCCGTAAAGGTCCTCATATTTCAGTGCATACAGGTCGGCGACATCCCTGACCAGCCCGTTTTCATAGAGGATTCCGATTTTTCCTTCACCCAGGCTTTCGATGTTCATGGCCCTGCGGCTGATGAAATGTTCGAGTCTTCCCTTGATCTGCGGGGGACATCCCTCCTCATTCGGACAATAGTGTATGGCTTCTCCTTCCTTTCGCACAAGGGCTGTCCTGCATTCGGGGCAGTAGGTCATAAATTCGACAGGTGCAGCCTCCGGGGGCCGTTGCGGCAGGTCCACACCAACGATTTTCGGAATGATCTCACCTCCTTTTTCAACAAAGACCGTATCGCCGATCCGGACATCCAGCTTTTTGATGATATCCGCATTGTGCAGCGATGCCCGCTTGACGATCGTGCCGGCCAGGAGTACCGGTTTCAGGTTGGCGACAGGCGTGACCGCCCCTGTCCTTCCCACCTGAAAGTCGATCGAAAGCAACCGGGTGGCCACCTTTTCCGCCTTGAATTTATAGGCAATGGCCCATCGCGGAGATTTGGCCGTGAATCCCGTTTCCTCTTGCTGTGCAAGAGAGTTTACCTTAATGACGACCCCGTCAATGTCGAATGGTAATTTGTAACGTTCTACATTCCAGTAATTTATGAAATCAAAAATTTCTTCTACCGTTTGGCACTTTGCCACATAGGGGGAAATCCGGAGCCCCCATTCGCGGGCTTTCATCAGGTTATCGTAGTGGTTATCAAAAGGCAGTTGTTCCCCCAGCACATGATAGAGAAAACAATCGAGCGGGCGGCGTGCGACAAGGGCGGAGTCCTGCATTTTCAGACTACCGGCAGCCGCATTCCTGGGATTGGCAAACAGAGGGTCCCCGATTTCCTCCCTTTCCTGGTTGAGCTTTTCAAATCCGTCCAGTGGGAGATAAACCTCACCCCTGATCTCAAAGGCAGGTGGATAGTCGCCCCTGAGCTGCAAGGGTATCGACCGCACGGTCCGGATATTGGTCGTCACATCATCACCCTGGATCCCGTCACCCCGGGTGGCCGCCAGCAGCAGCCTGCCCTCTTCGTACCGCAGCCCAATGGCAACACCATCGTATTTCAATTCACAGACATATTCAATCGCTCCGCTGGTAAGCTTTCGAAGTCGCTTGTCAAAATCGGTGATCTCTTCTTCAGAATAGGTATTGCTAAGCGAAAGCATGGGGTAGGTGTGGACGACCTGGCGGAATTCCTTTGTGATTTCACCGCCCACACGCCGGGTGGGTGTGTCTTTGCCGGTCAACTCAGGGAATTCGCTTTCAAGCTGTTGAAGCTCCTCCATGAGCTGATCGAATTCAAAGTCGGTGATCACCGTATCTGCCAGCACATAATAACGGTAGTTATGGTCGTTGATCTGATCCGTCAGCTCCCTGATCCGCCGTTTTGCTTCCTCAACCGTCATAATCTGATATCTGATATCGTTAATCGTTTATCTTATTTGGAAAAAAGTCCCTGTTCCGGTAGATGATCACTGTCTGATTGGCGTTGACCGGATTGAGCCAGTAGAGAAAACGGTCGGCCAGCCCAGGCTCTATCCTTGTTTCATATTCAATGTTGGGCAGAACGGTTTTGATTTCATCCACACGCTGATCGATCGCCTTGTCCTGGAAAAGAAGTACAAAGCGGGGATATTTCGCCTTGCCGTACACCTCCAGTTGCGTCTTCAGGGAATCCACAGGGTGGGTACCGCTGATGGAATAAACGTTTAATTTCTGCCCGCAATAATAGGAGGGAGGGATCAGCACCTCGTGACGGAAGGTGTCGTCGAACAGCACAAAATCAATGCCCGGGTAACGCGACAGGTAGGTCATGGATTCCACGCGCGCTTTTTTCGAGTACATGGTGGTGACGAAAGGTAACAGCATCAGGTTGATGATCCAGAAGAAGATCCAGCAGGCGGCGAGCAGGCGCCGGCGCTGCTTCCAGAATCCGGATTGCCTTACAAATTCCTGCCATCCCGTGATACCGCTTATGATCAGAAAGGGAACGATGGGTATGATGAACCGTTCCTGTTTGTTGGGAAATACCGAATGGA
Source organism: Bacteroidales bacterium (assembly GCA_035342335.1). Lineage (NCBI taxonomy): Bacteria > Pseudomonadati > Bacteroidota > Bacteroidia > Bacteroidales > Bacteroidales bacterium. The sequence continues at coordinate 77,526 of DAOQWY010000016.1, read as the reverse complement.
AGACCAGGAAAAGAATGACCGGGATGAACAGGAGCATCTGTTTTTTCCAGTTCCTGAAAAGTCCGGTGAACAGAAAGATGCTGACAGGGGGTACCAGCATGACCAACAAAAATACCAGGTAGTTGTACCACGGGCCGATGATGTACTCGAACCGGTGATGGATGTTGTAAAGGACATATTGCCTGAGCTCTGCAAAAGGGGTTTTCCAGATGAAGAAATCAATGACACCCTGTGTCAGCAGAATGGAAAGGACCAACCCGAGCAAAAAGGTCAGGTTTTCTTTCCATCGCTTTTCCAGGATCAGGACAAGCCACACACCCGCAATGTATACAAACACCTGATAACGAACGGCAAATGCCAGTCCAAACAGGAATCCTGCCAGCAGGGCTTTCCATTTCCATCCCCGTGAGGCTGTCAGGAGGTGCCAGGTCCCCAGTACCATGAAGGGGATGCAGACGACTTCAACAAGATTCCGGACGCTGAGCCAGGGCATGAACCAGCAGGCAGCCAGCAGCAGGCCGGTGAGGCGGGCGGTTTTATCATCAGAAAGTTTAAGCGCAATCCGGTAGCCATACCCGACGGTGATCAGGGAGAAAACGGCATGGATCAGCCTGACAATGAACATCTGTGTTTGCGGAGAGTGAATGGACAGGGATTCCAGAAGCTGGAACACAAGGTACATGAATCCGATATAGAAAAAACTATGACCTGAAGGACCCTCGTTTTCTTCACTCCACGGCAGCCAGTTATCGTAGTCCTCCCCGATGGCCCAGGAATGGGCAGGTTCAATGATGATGAAATGATCGTCGTGCATCCCAAATCCTCTGGCGAATACAGAGGCAATAAGCCGCAGGACGATGGCCAGCAGCACAATGACCGCAAGAGGTTTTTCCTCCCAGTATTTGATCAGAAATTTCATCGTCCCTGTCAGCGCCGGCAACATGGATCTTTCAGTCCAGGCCATGTGCGCCTGGAGTGCTCTTTCGTTAATCTTTGATCAGTTCCCTGATCTCGGCAAGATGGACATTTTTTTTCTCCTTTCGCAACGTGATGGCGGAAGGAGTGTAGTAATCATGGTTTGCCAGGAAATTCATCTGCAGCCGGTACCATTCGTAAAGGGATGTCGTGAAAATATTCAGCTGGCTCCATTCATATCTGAGCCGGTGAGCGATCATGTAAAAATCATCCCTGCCGAGGTAGTCAAGGTCGGCATCGCAGAGTATCTTTTCCAGCTTTGTAGCGGCATTCTGTGGCAGTTTAGTCGACAGGATCATTTTGTTGATGATTTCAATGTCCTTCCCTGAATATCCATAACCGGGGAGGAACTGTCGGGTAATGATCCCGGAAGCCTCTTCGTGGTCACCGTACCGGATCAGCATTCCGGAATCGTGAAAAAGGGCAGCTGTTTTCAGCAGCAGCAGGTCGTGCCCGTTTTCCTTTTCCAGCGAGGCCAACCGCTCGACCGATTCAAGAACATCCAGCGTATGTTCGAAATTATGGTACTGCAACTCCGGCCGCAGTTCATTTCTCAGCTTGTCAATGATAAATTTCTTGGCTCCCTCAAAGTCAATCATCGAATGATGGAAAATTAGGTCGTAAAATTAGGAATTTATACCTTTGGATCTTCAGGATAGGTAAATTGTGGTTACAAATAGTTTTGACGGAACATTTCCGCAAGGGAAGGATCGATGAGATCCTTTTTTCTGATCTCATCAAAAAATGCCATCAGATCGTTGACTTTCAGATTCTTTTTTTCTTCTCCGGTGATATCCTTCACGATTTTTCCCCGGTGAAGCATCAGGATTCTGTCGCCAAGAAGAATGGCCTGCTGCATGGAATGTGTGACCATCAGGGTAGTCAGGTGATCCTTTTCGACGATTTCGCGGGTGAGCTGAACTACCTTGGAGGCTGTTTTGGGATCCAGGGCGGCAGTATGTTCATCCAGCAGCAGGATGTCGGGTTTCACCCACGAGGCCATCAGCAGCGTGATGGCCTGGCGCTGACCTCCGGAAAGCTTTCCAATGGGTGTCTGGAGCCTGTCTTCCATTTCCATGTTCAGCGATTTGATCCGTTCCCTGAAAAGGGACCTGCTCCTTGCGTTCAGGGCCAAGCCCAGTCCACGGGGGGATCCTTTTTTTGCTGCCAGCGACAGGTTCTCGGAAACGGTCATGTCAGGAGCGGTGCCGGAGAACGGATTCTGAAAGACCCTGCCGAAATGAAGTGCCCTTTTGTGCTCAGGTTTATGCGTGATATCCTTTTGTTTGAACAGGATTTTACCGGAGTCGGGCAGGAAGGTCCCGGCAACTGCATTCAGCAGGGTCGATTTTCCGCTGCCGTTGGTCCCCACCAGGATGACAAAGCTCCCGGCCTGGATTTCGCAGCTGATCCCCTGCAGTGCCCTGACCTCATTGGGGGTGCCCGGGTGAAAGGTCTTCCAGAGATCGATGATCCTCAGTATGGGTTCACCTGTAGTCATTCATCAAGGGTTTGATTCTGAGTTTTTTTAACAGGGTTGGTAACACCAGGGCGATCAGGACGAACAGGGCTGTGATCAGTTTAAGATCGTTTGGATTCATGCCTAACCGGAGTGCAATGGCCACCAGTATTCTAAAAAAAACAGAGCCCAGGATCGCGCCCATGATCAGCAGTCCGACACTTCGTGGATTGATGAGCGCTTCACCAATGATCACGCTGGCAAGTCCCCATACCAGCATGCCTATGCCCATCTGAGCGTCTGCAAATCCCTGGTACTGGGCAAGCAGGGCACCGGATAGGCCAATCAGTCCGTTGGCCAGCCCGATCCCCAGGACAATCATCCGATTGGTGTTGACACCAAGTGCCCTGATCATCTGTTGATTGTTCCCGGTAGCTCGCATGGCCGTGCCAAAATGGCTGGAGAAAAACCAGCGCAAGATCCATCCGATCAGTGAGATGGTGATAAGCAACACGGAAGCAGCCATGATGTCTCTGGCTTGAACGTTCCACCCGGCCAGGTTCAGGATGCCGGTAGCAGGGAACACTACGCTGCTAAGTTTTTCCACGTACGTAAACAAAGTCGTCTGTGTAAGCAGGGGAATATTGCTTTTGCCCATCACGTGCAGATTGACCGAATATAAAGCGGTCATGACCAGTATGCCCGCCAGCAGGGCATTGATCTTGAATTTGGCGTGAAGGGTCCCTGTGACCATGCCGGCGATGAAACCTCCCAGAAATGCGAGCAGGGTTCCAACCAGCGGATGCAAGCCCCCTTGAATGGCAGCTGCAGCCAGTGCAGCACCAAAGGTGATGGATCCTTCCACGGTGATGTCGGGGAAATTGAAGATGCGGAAACTGATAAAAACTCCGACTGCCAGAAGCGAGAGAATTAGTCCGATGATCAGGGAGCTTATCAGTAAACTCATGGTCGTGCCTTTCGATCAGTTTTTTTCCAGCGTTTCTATCTCGCCCATCCAGACCGTACCAGTCTGAAATTCGCTTTCTCCGATTCCTGCATGGGGCCGTTCATCATTAAGCAGGTGAAGGATCGTTTCGAACTGGTGCTCCTCCACCAGGCGATGTATCACCTCCTGCGGATCATCCCATTGTTTTTTCAGCGGATGATAAGAAAAGACGGCAGTATGCAAGTGTCCCAAAAACGGTGAGCCGGACTTCAGCGGCCGTCCATATCCATACGCTTCATCATTTGTTGCCAGGGCGACCATACCGGTGGTGACCGTCAGCCTGCCGCTGAACTCGGGTTCTGTTGTAACGGTTACCTGTTGTTTGATTTCCGGAAAGGAGAACAGCGGGTTTGACAGCTCACCCGACAACGGATCCGCTGAAAGTGCAGCCCCCACAAGACCTGTTGTTTCAGCCACCATGACCATGCCGGCCCTTCCGAAAGGGATCAGCCCGTGAAGTTGAGCAATGAGGTCGCTGAGGTATATCTTTTTGTTCGGACCTGTCATCTCAAACCGTATTTTGTGCGAAAATTTTCCTTCAAAGAGAAGCCCGTAGAGGAGGTTGACACGCGGTACCATCCGGCCAACCCTGCTCAGGTAGTCGGGTTTTTTCCGGCCATCTGTCGGTAAACAGGCAATCACGTCTCCAAGTCCGATAAATTCACCCATCCGGTGACAATAATCACCAAAATCATCACCAAATGCTCCGATGCCAGCACCGTAGAGGCCGGAGTGAAAGTCAACGGAACGGACGCTGGCTGGTGTAATGTTCCGTGTGGTCAGATCGCCTGCAGATCCGGTGATCCATCCTTTCAGACCTTCTTCCGTAACAAAGGGTTGAATGACATACCTGACGTGACCGACGAGCGATTCCCCGGTCTGTTTTTTGGGCTCCTCCGGTTCAAGGTGTTCTTTGCCCTGCATAAGTTGCATCAGCCCAGCCATTTCAAGGATCGTTCTTACCTGCGGGGAGGTTTTCATAAGAACAAATGAACCCTGGATCTCTTTGAGTTTTTTGTAATAATTCAGGAAGATCCTTAAACCTGCTGAACTGACATACGTAATCCCGGCAGTATCCACTGAGATCGAATAATGTCCATCGTGGATGCAGGTATCCATCTCTTCACCCAGAATGTCCGACCAGTAGGCGTCGAGCCTTCCGTTCAGTACCAGAAGAAGTTGCCCTTCCTTAATTTCTTTACGGATGGTAAATTGTTCACTCATGATCTTTCACTTCAATCAAATACGCCTGGTAGGCCGCCGGTATCTTTATCTCTGATTTTTCAGCAACGTGTTTATTGATCAGAATATCGGTCTTGCTGACAAACTGAAAGGGAATTGCTGCAGGATCTTCACCGGCGATGACCCTGGCCAGCAGGTAAACCCCTTCAATGCCTGCCTGGTGGTAATCCCTGGCAACGGCAGCCAGGGCTCCATCCTTGATCTGGGGGGAGTCAAACGTGAAGTAAGGTAAATGGCAGTCATTGGCCACGCGGATGATCTGAGGGAAAGCTGCTCCCGTTATGTTATCGATGACCTGGCAGATGGCCTGGATATCCATTGCAGCAAGCGATTGGACTGCATTGCCGATTTCAGATGCAGCATTCACCGGAACGGCTACCAGGGTCAACCCGTTGGAGGCCAGGGTGGATTCAAAGGTCTCCTTGTTCACAACGGCATTCACTTCCGACGGATTGAACAGCGTGCCAACTCTTGTCATCCCCGGCATCAGCGCCCTGACCAGCCTGACCATGCCTTCAAAGTCGGACAGGGTCGAGATCCCGGTCATGTTCGGCCGGTGTTCTGTAAAGCTTGTTCCGGCACCGGCAGTAACAGGATCAGCCACTGTGGTAAAGATTACGGTTTTGTGCGGCAGCTTTCTGCATGCAGCCTGAAGGGTAGGGGTGGAGGTTGTCATCACAAAATCGAATGGTTTGACGGCTACAACATCCATGATACTGTTCAACATGGTGATGTCGCCCTGGGCATTCATGATTTCAAGCAGGTAATCCTGATCTGCTACCAGACCAATCCTGTTCAACCCATCTTTTATGCCCTCTTCCGTATATTCCGTAAAGGGACTGTCGGAGTATTCGATCAGGGCCAGTCTCATTCGCTCAACCGGCCATCCCTTTGAAAGCCCTTCTCTGACATAGGCTTTAAATTCAGGGGTGATCTCATCATCCATCAGCATTGGTACGGTAAGGTTTTGATAGGTCTTGTTTCCCTTCCCGGGTTCGGGATGACGGTTGTGGCGGTCGGTAAAAAGCAGGATAAGCGCTACAAGGAGGACCCATAGCAAACCTTTGAAGATGGAGGGTGTTTTTTTCAGTCGGAGCACGGTCTTTCAGGGATTTTATGCTGGGTTATACCTCACCACCATCATTGTGATATCGTCTGATTGCTGAGCACCCAGGGTAAAGTTTTCAATGGCTGACGAAACCTGCAGGATGATCTCACCCGGTGTGTTCTGACTGGCAGCCTTCAGCGCCGATTCGAGGCGTGCTTCCGAAAAAAGTTCATAGTTGACATTCATGGCTTCTGTCACCCCGTCGGTGTAAAGAAACAGCGCTTCTCCTGGCTGGAACTTTGTGCTTTTCTGATGGTAAGGCACATCATCGATGGCCCCGAGCACGACATCGCCGGTTTTCTCAAGGCTTCTGACCATCCCTCCCCGGCTGATCACATAAGGTGGGTTGTGCCCGCCGTTGGTATAGTGGAACTCCCCGGTCTGGGTATTGAGGATTCCGTAAAAGACCGTTACGAACATCTGGTTTACGTTTTCCTTGCAGAGCAGCTGGTTGGAGTATTCCAGGCACTCCTTTGGCGGAAGGCCTTTTATGGCGGCTGCCCGGATAATGGTGCGGCTGACCGCCATGTAAATGGCGGCCGGGATGCCTTTATCTGAAACATCAGCGATCACCAGCCCGATATGGTCCTGATCGATCAGGAAAAAGTCGTAGAAATCCCCCCCGACCGACTTGGCTGCATTCATAAAGGCGTGGATGTCGAAATCGGTCCGGTCGGGAAAGGGCGGGAATTTCTTTGGAAGAATGGAATGCTGGATCTCGGCCGCAATGTTCAAATCGTGCTGCAGGGCAACCAGCTCTTCGTGCTCTTCATTTGCCTTGTAAAGAATCCGGATCTGTTCGATGGTCTTATGGATCGTGATCTCCAGATCATCAAAATTGATGGGCTTTGTTATGAAATCAAACGCACCCCGGTTCATGGCGGTCCTGATGTTGTCCATGTCTCCGTAAGCAGATACGATCACGGTCTTCAGGGCAGGATTTTTCAGCTCATTGAGCCTTGCCAGCAAGGTCAACCCGTCCATTTCGGGCATGTTGATGTCCGACAGGATGATGGATGTATCCGGGTGCTCCAGAAGGAGCGCCAGTGCCTGAAGGCCGTTCGCTGCAAATTCGAATCTCCATTCGCTCTCTTTGAGTTGCTTCCGGAATTTCTGACGGAAAAGGATCTCCAGATCCAGCTCATCGTCTACAATCATGATCTTGATCGGATCATTCTTTGCCATATGGTTCTTTTGGTTTACGGGTAAGTGATTCTGTTATGACTTTCCAAATATAGCAATTTCGATCCATTAAATTGACTATGGTTCCTCCTTTATCAATCAAAAAGTGTTTCTTTCGGGCTGATGCTCCCAAATATGGCGTACAATCCAAACATGGCAGCGTACTTGTCGTAGGTAAAATCATAGTACGGTGCAGCCCAGAGGTGGATCGATGGCGCGTCCACCAGGGTATAGTCAAAACGCGGTCCAAGTGCCCGGATGGTGAATTCCTTGATCCCCTCGGCTCCAACCTTGAAGGACCCGAAATTGTAAAAGAACTGCAGTGCAAAACGGTCGGTATCTGTACCGATGCCGTGTCCGAAAAGGCCCAGCAGCGAAAAATTTCCTTTGACAAGGTAAAAGTTCGGCATGATCCGCATCAGGTGATCCCCTTCATTCTGAATGCCGACCATGCAGCCAACATAAGCCCAGTTGGCGACCTGATAACCGATTCCGACATCTCCTTCCGACCAGTTAGGGGTGGCGTAAAAATAACTGTTAAAGGCCAGACGGTCGGTAAACCAATGATCTGCCTTGAGTGAAAGCCTGGGTTTGAACTCGCCCCGGTAAATCAGATTGAATTCATGGATCATGAAGGTGGTCTGGGCCTGCATTTTTCCAGTCATCAGGATGAAAGCCAGCAACACGAGGTTAGAAGATCTTCGGATCAGGTACGCATTCATTTCTTCTTCACTTCGTGATCATTTGATATCCGGAATGGTGACAACGAATTCCGTTGACTCACCTTCGACGGAGATGACATCCAGCTTCCCGTTATGTATATTAGTCACAATGTCGTAGCTCATCGAAAGTCCCAATCCGGTTCCTTTTCCTGTTGGCTTGGTGGTGAAGAACGGATTGAAGATTTTATCGAGGATGGATTGCGGAATGCCGGTACCGTTGTCCTTGATCCGGACAATGACCTGCTGTTCGGCCCGCTGCGTTGTGATCCCGATGGTTGGGGTATATCCCTCCTTTTTTTTCTGGCTTTTCTCAAAAACGGCATAACAGGCGTTGTTCATGATGTTCAGGATCACCCTGCTGAAGTCCTGCGGAACGATTTTCACCTTTCCCACCCCGGGATCGAAATCCTTAACGAATGTGGCATTGAACTCCTTGTTCTCTGCCCTGATCCCGTGATACGAAAGGTTAACATATTCCTCGACCAGTGTATTCAGGTCGGTGGATAGAAATTCACCTGATTTCCCCCTGGAATGTTGCAGCATCCCCTTGACGATCCGCTCAGCCCGTTTGCCATGTTCGTTGATCTTCTTCACATTGGAATCAAGCATGGTGATCACTTCCTCTATATCTCCCAACGTTTCAGTAGATAGATTGCCTTTCTCTTTTTCGATGTATTCCGTCAGTTCACGTGTCAGATCCATCGACAGCGAAGAAAAATTGTTGACAAAATTCAGCGGATTCTGGATTTCATGGGCAATGCCAGCGGTCAGTTGCCCCAGCGATGCCAGCTTTTCGGACTGGATCAGTTGTTTTTGTGTTTCTTTCAGGTTCTCGAGCGTATGCTGAAGATCCTCCAGGATCCTGGACTTGATGAATGCGGAGATGATATGTTCCTTGGAATTCTTAAGGAATCCGAGGTCACGCATGTCAAATGCATTTTCCCTGGTCATATTCATGAATAACAGCATGCCTTCGACCTTTTCTTCAACCTTGATAACCAGAATGATCATCGACCGGGGTGGGCCTGTCTGTTTAAATTCAGGGGCTTCTGCCAGATTCACCGGGTCTGATTTGACGAAAATATCCTCGTGGACTTCCAGGGCATTTTTCAAATAACGCTCCTCGGCCTCCTCCAGCTCGTACTGAATGTTTTCCAGCTCAGATGTATCCCATTGAAAACCAGCCTTGTACCTGAAGATCTGTGCTGACTGATCTCTGACAAGGGCAAGAGCTCTTTCAACTCCCGGTATGGCGCTCATTTTTTCAAGTACTGATTCTGTCAGACGTGCAACGTGGATTTCTTCGTTGATTGACTTGACAGTCTTATTGATCCTCTCCAGCTCGTAGTTCTTTTCGGACAGCTCCAGGGATTTGTGCTCGATCTCTTCTTTTTGCCTGACCACCTCGGTGGTCCTCTCCTGGATGACCTCTTCCAGCGCCTGCTTTTCCTTCAGTAATTTACGTGACCGCAGACGGACGATCAGGTAGACGATCCCGCCGAGGATCAATGCGTAAAGCAGGTATGCCCACCATAACCTGTACCACGGAGTCAGGATCCGGAATGAGAATACGGCGTCATTGCTTATCCGGTCGTAAGCATTTTTTGATCGTACACGGAATACATAGTCCCCTTTTGGCAGGTTGGTGTATTCCTTGGTGTTTTCATTCCTCCATTCTGACCAGCCTTTGTCAAATCCTTCCAGGATGTACTGGTATTCATTTTCTCCCCTGACATGCATGCTGACAGAGGCATATTCAAACAGAATGGAATTGTGCGCATAGTCGATGGCCATCGGAGGATATTCACCTGGCTGGCCGGCAGTGATGCCATCCCGGTCATAAAACGTTCCCCGGAAGACCGTTGAATCCCCCTTGATGGTCACTTGCCGGATCAGCGTTTGGAAATCCACGTCGTGGTGCGTGTGAACGGAGGGATCGTACCGAAACAATCCGTCGGGTCCCCCGAACCAGACAATGCCGTTTTTTTCGGTGTAAATGTTCCATACCACCAGATCATTCAGGGGGCGATACGGGGTGGTGACCTTTTCGGAAAGGATACCCTGGTTCCTCCTGTAAAAGGTTATGCCTTTGTCATCCCCGTTGGTGGTCCATAGATTGCCCTGATGATCCTCAACGGTCGACTTCAGCCAGATATTCCGGTTGATGCTGTCTTCAGGGAAGAGTTGAAATACTTCAAATGCCTTGCTTTCAGGATTGTACCGATAGAGTCCCTGACGGGTGTTCAGTTGGATTCCGGAAGTCAGCTTGCTGAGATGATTACCGGTCATGAACGGAAGCCCGCTGGTGGTGTCGTATCGCTGGATCAGGGCTGATGCGGCTGGCCGGTAAAGGTAGAGGCCACTCAACGGGGTATTCATCCATACCGATCCGTCCTTTTCCTCGGCGATTTCCATGATTTCGCCGTTAATTCCGGTGACCGTGCTTCTGGTTTTCCATTGACCCGTTGTTTTTTCCATAACCAGCATGCTCCCGGTTTGTCCTGCATAGAGAATGGATGGATTGAACGCTGACCTGCAAAGTGCATAGGATGACCCTTCTGTGATCAGGACCGGACGGAGTCCCCTGACCTGGTATACTCCTTTGCTGGTGGCGGCCAGCAGGCCATCATCGTCAGGGAGGATCGCCCAGCATCCGGTGGTGATCCCGGAAACAGATTTAAATGTGTGATCGGGCATGTCGTAATGGAACAAACCCTGATAAGTGGAAACAAAAAGTGTCGAATTTATCCGGGTTATATCAGTCACACCGCCACTGATCCCTCTTTGTTCAACGAAATAGGAAATGGGTGATGGGATGGCGATCAGGGCAAGACCATTGTTCAGTGCAGCCCAGAGATTTCCCTCTCTGCCTTTGTATAGGAATGCGACATTATCGTTCCTGAGGCCGTTTTTTGCATTGATCACCTGCCGGATGTTCCCGCCGGGTTCCACGATGATGATCCCATTCCTCTCTGTTCCGAATGCAAAGGTGCCATCCTGCAACTGAACTCCACACCTGAACTGGATCCCGGTGAGATCAGTGCCTGCATTCGTTCTGAATCCTTCGACATCGCGTCCTCTCAGCCAGAAAAGCCCCTGACCGGCGGTCCCCAGCAGGAACGTCGTGTCGTTCACCGTGATCAGGACTCTGATTTCCAGGATGCCATCACCGGAATGCCGGTCGACCAACAGCTCCGGATGCCCGTGGCCGTACTTGACCAATCCTTTGTTTTCGACCCAGCAATAAAGGGTATCATGGATGCACTGCGAGGACAGGACCCCTCCGTCAACCTCCGTCACTTGAATGAAGTCAAAATCATAAAAGAAAATGAACTGTTCCGTTACAAAATATACTCCTTTTGAGGTGGCATACGTTCCCAGGACATCCAGAAAATTTCTGTAGTCCGATGGGATCAGGTCGTTCAGGGATACGAATGCCATATTCCCGGAAGGATCGGGTGACAGGTAGCCCATTTCACCTCTTGCCCCGACGTAAACGATACCGTTGGCAGCGATGGAAAGGGATGAAACCCTGGAAATGTTTTCAGTTGGGATGAGTCGCCACTGGTCCCCGTCGTATTCGAGGATCCCGGAAAAGTTACCAAAATACATGACCCCTCTCTTGTCCTGGGCTACTGTAAAATTCTGGGAATGTGCATTGTATGTTTCCGGCCCCAGATTTTTGATAAAAGGATTGCCAACTTCCTGTCCCCTGCACAGGTTACCCGCCTGGAATCCCCAGGCAGTGGTCAGGAAAAAGAGTGTGGCGATCACTTTTTGCATCATCCGTATCTTCATGGGATGCTCCTTTTTATGTCGTTGACGATTATCATTCTAATACCATTCCAGCAATTTTCCGGTGAAAACCGGATAATCCCTCATCAGGTCAATGATCAGATCCATAGCGATCAGCAGCAGCAGGCAATCCTCCTTTGCTGAATAATGAACACGGGTCCGTGATGATGGATCCGGTTCCCTGATCAATACCTGCCCCTGTCCAAAGATTACTTCCAATGTCTTGTTTTCCCGTTTTATGACCTGACCGGAAAGCACCAGGCAAAAATATGCTCCGCCATCATCGTGCTCCGGCAGGGATTGACCGGTTTCCAGTGTCACATCCTCTGCCGTCATCGCAAGGTCGGCCAGCACAGGATCAGGGATCCCGGTAAAAAAGCCTGAATTTTTGAGTGCTTCCGTTTTTTCAGTGATCAGCAGTTTATCCCTGAAAGGCTTCAGCATCCCGATCTTTCTGGTGATCGCTTCCAGTTGTTGCTTGACGTCCGGACGTTGTACAGCTATCACATCAAAGAACAGGTCCGGATCCATGGCATGCAGCACCCAGGCGGCAGTTTCGCGAATCATCCGGGAGGGATTGACCATATTGGCGCAAAGGATCTCCGAAACCTCCCTGACGTCAAAGTGGATCAGTAATTCAACCGCGCACGCCTTCGTCCAGCTTCTGATCAGGTTATAATCCTTGTTGATGATGTCGCAGAAACGCTCCAAACAGGTCAGTTTTTCCTGGGGGAAGCGGTTTTTGAACATGGCCAGCCTCTCCCTGGCCGACAGGTCGTCGAACAAGGGCAGCAACAGTTCCTTGATGTCTGCTGCAACCATCATATCGCTGATCTCCATGGCGAAGATTTTTGCCTGGTTGTTGCCGCTTTCTATGTTTTCGCGTATCAGGCGGATGGTTCTGGCATCGTAGATCAGCGACAGAAGCAGGAAGATGTGTTCCTTCTTTTCAGTGAGTTCGGCCCGCAGCGCATCCAGAAGATGCCGGGCGCGAACCTCGGGTTCCAGGTCCACGATCCCGGCCATGATCCAGACCATGATTTCAATGTTGGTCTCGATGGTTTGCTTGATCAGGGTCTGCTCGTGGTGGTCCGCCTGGTAGTTCAGCTTGCTCAGTGCCAGAAGCGCGTGCATTCGGATATCCATATCCGGAAAATTGATCCTGGTGCGCAGATGTCTGATGGCCTTTTCACCACCGATGTCGTGGTACAGTTTTATGATCAGCACCTGTGTTTCCCTGCTTGTACCTGTTTTTCGGAAAAGGTCCTCCAACTGGTCGGTTACCGGTTCCCCGATCGTTTTCAGGGCCGAAAAAGCTGTGGGCAGAAATGCTCTCTGGCTCAGGTTATCCAGGATCCCGGGCCAGAGTTCCACCCTTTTTATCTTGCCTGCCGAAACCAGGGCTGCTTTACGGACATCCGGGTGGGGATCCCGCAGTAATTCGGATAAGATCCTGATCGTCTGATAGCGTGGCGAAGCTGCCAGCAGCCTGGCCGACACCTCCCTTTCCTCAGGATCTTTTGAACGGGCAAGATTGGATAACAGATCAACCGGGTAGTTCTCTGCAAGCTGAAGTTCGGAAAGGGTGCTTTCCAGCATCGGTTGCAGATCCTTCTGAGCAACGTCGGCCTTTAAGACCTTCAGCGTCTCTTTTGCTGAAATGATCTGCTTTTGTTCGACAAATGGAATGATCTCCTTTTTCAAAGGATCAGGAGCCTGGTTCAACAAATCCTTGATCACCCTGTCGGTCATTAAGGGATCCGTCTTTTCAATCAGGCGGAACAGCTTGCGGAAACGATGGGTATCCTGTTGCAGGATTTTTTCATAAATATTTGATATAAAGGTATTTATGTAAGAAGAAAGTTTCTCAGGGGAAATCATTTTTCCCTGAGTGAGAACCTCCCTGATCCTGTGGCGGTATGTACGGTACATCTTTGCAGCATAATAGATCCAGAGCAGAAGGATGATCAGGAAAAAGATGTTATAATACACCAGCGTCATGGGGACTATGCCGGCAAACACCAGAAGGAGGGCACCGGTAAGGATGGTGCCAAGCGCTTTGGGGATGCCTTCGATCTGGCTTTGAAAGGCAAGCCGTTGCTCCTGCGGGATAGGCTGGTACAGAAGCTGAAAAGCAGGTTCATAGATGGCAACACGCACCGATCGTTCCAGGAGCCGTGAGAAGACAATGAAGGTGAAGAAGATGCCGGTCGGTCCGTAAATGGCTCCAAACAGAACGGCCATCGATGTACTGATCAGCAGGGCGGCCGGCAGAGATACAAGGCTGGGTTTGAGGCCATATTTGCTGAGCAGACGGCCCGAGACAAAGATTTTGAAGACAAGCTCCACCACGGCCACAAACCCCAGCATATAGCCCAGGAACCTGGCGATCGTCTCCCGGTCGTTGTTGAACTCGTACTTAGTTTGATGGAGGAACATATAATCCACGAACAGATATCCGAATATCGGCAACAGGGCCAGCAGGGAAATGAGCAGGAAGTAGGGCTGTTTCAGCAGGGCAGTATATTTCCACCTGCCTGATTCATCCTTTACCTCCCGTTCCGGCCTGGCCGGCGCAAATCCCAGCTGTTCCCTGTAATTTCTCAGGATGACCAGCACGACGATGAAGCACATCAGGAATGCAAACGATGATAAGAAGAGCAGAAATGGCGTTTCAACAAACTGCAGAAGGAGAGGAACTGAAAAGTAACCCAGGATGACCGAAATGGATTCACCCGTCCCGATCAGTCCAAAGATCCTTTTACCCTGCCGTAGGTTGAACAGCGATCCTGCCAGCCCCCAGAAGGTGATGAGGGTGATATAAACCAGCACCCTGACAAAGGTGAAAAGGATGAATGCCATCACATCCGAGTCCTGGAGCCAGGTTCCGATGCTGATGGCAACCACTGAGACGACAACGAAGATATATTTGACGATGAACCTCAGGCTGAGGGGGAGTCGCTTATCGATCTGTGTCAGCAGGAGCCAGGTGAGGTAGACAGCGATGCCCGAAACAATGTAGGACAGCGAGATCATCCTGGGCTCAAAATGCTTGATGAATATCGCATTGGAGGCCGTAAAGTAGTACGACAGGGCCATGCCCATAAAGAAGGAAAACAGGATCAGCAAAACAACGGGCTTTCCTTCACCCTGGCGAATGTTCAGCAGTCTGAAGATCCATTGTGCTGATTGCTGGCTTGTGCCACGGCTGATTGTTTTTCCCGGGGTCATCAGGTGTGTCTTTGATCTCATTTCATTCACCGGTGCGAGGAAGTCCCTCACTCGGGGAACGGTAATTTTTTAATTTTCAAAGGATCATTTTCCACCGGTTCCATCAGCATTTGCTTCACCGGTTCCGGAATGATCCTGTCAAAGTCGATGGATGCGACGGCCTCGGTCTCACCACGCTCCTTCCGCTCCAGAACGGATAAGAGCAGCCCGTAGGTCATCCATCCACAGGCAGACGGTATTTTTTCCTGCAGTACCAAAAAATTATCCGGGTAGCTGTCGTTGGCAAGGGCGATATTGATCCGGGGTGAAATGCCAACGATGGGACCGCCGTCGATACGTTCGGTGACACGGTGGAGGATCATGCAGGAAGTGGTCCTGCCCTCGCGGATCGTGGATTCGAACGGGCGAGCGCCGGCACCGATGTTGGCTGCGAGGTCCGACGGATGAAAATTATACATACCAAATACCGGGTAGTCGTAGATGGAACGGTTTATTTTCTGGCCAAAACAGCACATGATGATCAGCTCCGGGTCCCACTCCCTGAGCAATCCGGCGAAGTAATCATTTTTCACTCCGCCGGTATAGCACGGAATGCCTTCCGATACGGTCCCCTGGATCATCCTGTCCATTAGCCGCAGACGCTCTTCGGGTGAATAATGTTTCCAAATACGTTTCCGGAGACCGATCCTGGCTCTCGGATCGTGCGTGTCATCCGTTGCCACTGCCCTGATATCCATTTTGCCCGGATGGCTCCTGTCGAAGCGCAGAAGTGTTTCCAGCACAAGATGACCTGCGGTGGTGCTTCCAAACATGACGGTACGCAATCCCCCCCGCCGCGCTCTTGGTTCAGCCGGCAGGATCAGCTCTCCCCACTCCGACGCCCCGTCCCGTATCGTCGTATATACTGCTTTACCCACTTTCGTACAACCTCAGCTTAACAATTTGACAATTTAACAATTTTGGTCCTTACCACTCAAATAACAACCGGATCACCCAGTGCCTCCCTCTTTGCAGGATGTCCGTCGGGCTGAGCACGCCATCAGCAGCCTTGGTACCTGGATGATAATAGGTCTTGCCGAGTACATTATTGCAAACCAGCTGGACATTCAGGCCTGGAACCAGGTCGTTCCTGTACGTGACGGCTCCATTGAGCAGAACGACGGCTGGAAACGTATTCCAGTTCAAAGGTACCGTCGTTCCGGCTCCGGTTTCTCTCTTGCCGGTATAATTCAGCCTCAGGTTCACCTGCAGGTCTTCAAAGAAAGTTTTGTTGGCTCCTACGTTGAACTTGTGCTTTGAAATGTCACCGATCAAATTGTCCACTTCCCCAAGCTCACTGTAGGTCTGCCGGGGATCTGTAAAGGTATAATTTGCATATGCCGAGAAGGTCCTGGTCCGGTAGGTCAGGTTCGACTGAAAACCATTGATCCTGAAAACACCTATGTTGGCATTCTGGTTCTTGCCGGGCTGGTCAGGTACCGTTACCGTTCCGACGACATCTTCTATGATCGAATGATAGAAAGCGACATCAACAACGAATTCCTTCCGGATCATCCACGCTCCTGTTACCTCGTAGTTCCGTATGCTTTCCGTACCCAGCGTTGGATTGGGTAGACGGTTCCCTGCGGATGAGAATTTGGTCCAGTTGGATACATTTTCGATACCCCTTGAGTAAATGGCTTTAAAGACAAAAGATCCCGGGGTGTAAACGATCGCTATTCGAGGGCTTATTTCTGATCCAAATCCGCCGCTTGAGCGGATTTTATTATAGTCATAGCGGGCTCCCAGGGTCAGCCTGAGGTCTTCAAACAGCGTATAGGTAGCCTGGGCGTAGATGCCCACGTCCCAGGTATTATAGGTATTTCCTCCTTTGGGCGAAGGATTAAGAACAGCTGAATCCTGCGGATGGGGATACGTACTGTAGAGGTAACTGCCCTGCAGGGAACTGTTTCTGACCTCGATCCCGGAGACTACGCTGAGTTGCTGAAGGGGATCCCAGATCAGTTTTAATTCGGTACGGAGCTGCCTGGAACTTTCATAAGCGTACAGGGTGGTCCATTCAGGTTCTGTCGCCCCAACCAGGCTGGCAAGGTCATAGTTTCCCAGGGAGTAGTTCTTGACAGAAACGTATTTGGAATCCTCGGTCAGGGAATGGATACGGTAGTTGGTCAGACTGTATACATACAAGCGTTTACTGATCTGTTCTTCATACTTCGTGTAGATGTAAGAAAGCTGGGGAGCCCAGATAAAACCGTTTTCCGAGCCCGGTACGAGAAGGTCGGTGTACTGTGTGGTGGATCCTTCACTTTTTTTCCACGACTGAAATCCGAGGGTGAAATTGCTGAACTGAAGTTTTCCGTTGACGAACCAGCAATGGGTCTCATTGGTGAAACCAACCGGATTCCCGTTCACGGTCTGTGCATACCCTGTCTTATCCAGGTCCCTGGCTGCCTGGGCACCGGCAGGGGTGAGCGTGATGGCTGACGAATCAGGACTCACGTCATAGTAGGGATGATTTACCGGTAATTCATTGTCTGACAGATACTCCCTTGCGTGATCCGAAACACTGAGAAGCTGAACGTAATCAACAGTGTCGTAAACGGCAGGGTCATAGTCGAAATAGGGCTGGGCGGAAAGATCCATTTCATCTGACTGGTAGAACCGGCCGGTGAATGAACTGCTGAATTTATTCTTTCGGGCGGAGACCGATAGATCCGCGCAGGCTGAACGATACGACCCGTACCCTGCATTGGCGCGGATGCCCAGTTTGCGATCCTCCTTGATGATCGCAGCGGCGTCCTGGGTAACGATGTTGATCACCCCTGCAAAGGCATTTGGCCCGTACATGGTGGAGGCCGGCCCGTAAATGATTTCCACTCTTTCAATATTCGATAGGGGATACTGCCGGGAAATATCCGCCCAGTTTGTCCACAGGTCATTATCCTCGATGCCATCGATCAGAACGAGCGTTTTTTCGGTGTTGTTCTGCCGGAATCCCCTCTGGTAGATGTTGGCATACTGCGATCCGTAAAACATGGTCAGGTCAAAGCCCGGGACATCGCGCAACATTTCCACCAGATCCATGTATCCCCGCTGTTCGATCTCTTCCCGGGTAACGACCAGGATGTTGGCAGGTGCTTCATAGATGTTTTCAGCACGCTTGGAGACAGAGGTGACCTGCTGGACCCGCGTTGCTTCGTTGAGCCTGTGGATCAGCTGTATGAATCGTGGAAGATCGAACAGGTCCGGTTCAAAGTTTGGATTTATTTTCAGCAGCTGGGTGGCACACTCGGTGGCGGTGCTGATGGAATCCATGGCCAGGTACGAAAGGGTGAGCAACCGGTAAGCTTCCGCCTTTTGCTGGTTGTCAGGCATGCTGACTGCACACCCGGTCAGCATTGAGATGACCAGTTCAAAGTTACCGGATTCATATTTTTTCCTGGCCTCGGTCAGTGCAGCTTCTCCGCAATCGGTCTGGGGAAAGGCCTGGGCCAGGCACCCCAGAAGAATGAGCAGGGTGGTAAATGGTTTGATCAGTTTCATTCGACATTCATATCGTGGATACCTGAAAAATAAGGTTGCCTTAAGGAAGATTTTCGCAGGTTTTGGAATAACCGATGTCAGGCCCGACATAAAGATTCCATTCCTCCTGGGTCATGTTCCTTGAAAGATCGGCACATAAAAGACGTGTAAGCACTTCCGTGTTGATTAACCTCATCCTGATCGTTTTATCTGCGCTGCCCGTGATCAGTTTATCACCACCGGCCGTGAAGGCCAGGCAGGTGATCCAGAAATCATAGTCATCCATCACGATGGGAGGTTCCTCGGCCGACAGGTAGTTCCACAGCCTGACCGTGCCATCGTAGCTGCAGCTTCCCAGTGTCGTGCCGTCGGGACTGAATTTAAGACCGCTGACACGGGACAGATGTCCGATCAGGGAAACCGGTGAGCCAGATGGCTGGATTGACTTCCATAACAGGATCGATCCGCTGCCGTCTCCGCAGGCGAGCAGGTCTCCCTCATTACTGAAAGCCATGGAATAGACTGCTGCGCCTGCCTGCTGGATGACGACCGGGATAGCAGCCATGCTTTTGAGATTCATTATCTTGATCTCTCCTTTCTCATTGGCCCACGACAATTCATTTCCATCCGGGGAGTAACAGACGACCGTCATTCTTGAAAAGGTCTGATCGATCACCCGTCCGGGATCGTTGGCATGCATTGGATCCCAGATGCGGATGCTCCCGTCGGCACTGGAAGAGGCCAGCTCCCCGCTCACGGGATTGAAGCTGAGGTGCGTGACAATGAACGTATGCCCGTTCAGCACGAAAGGCATCCCATCCTGGTCATTCAGATCCCACAGAAGGATCTTCCCGTGATAGGTTCCCGCAGCAAGAAAGCGTTCATCGGTACTCAGGGCCAGTGAGAAATACTCGTCACGGTCCTTCTCTTCCGTGCTCAGGGTACGGACAGGCTCGCCTGGTTTGCCCGTATCCGTGATCTTCACCGTACCATCCAGGCTGCAGGAATACAAGATTCCGCTTTTATTGCCGACGATAACTGAACGCACTTCATTCTGATGGATCCAGAGCATGGCATCGCCTTTACTGACACCCGACAACGCTTTGAAAATATCCGGATCCTGCTGTGATCCTTCATTCTGCCGGTTCAGACGATAAGCCTGAAGAGCCAGTAAGGCAGGAAGATCACCCTTTACGCTTTTTTGAATTTCGACCGATTTAATCGCCATGGCATTTGCCACTGCAAGCAATCGAAGTCTCCTGGCATTCCTTTCCGAAACTTCGGCTTTGGCTCTTTCCGACTCGGCGATCCCTTTTTGTTCCAGTGCGATCTTGCCCTGTTCCTGTGCATAGTCCCGGGCAAGTACCGCTTCATTTCTGGCTTCCTCGGCAAGCTGTTTCTGAAGGATGGCCTCCTTACGCTCACTGAACGCAATTTGCTGTTGCTGAATGGCAAATTCTTTCTGCTCTTCGGTGATGATCTTCTGTTGTTCGGCTATCTGCTGCTGTTGTTCTGAAATTCTCCGCTGTATGATGGCCTCCTTTCGCTGTGCGGCAGCTTTAAGGTTTTCAAGCATGGCCAGTTTTTCTTTCTCCTGTGCTTTTCGCTCGCTGGCTTCTGCTTTGAAAGTGAGATTGATGGATATGATCAGGAAGAAGATGGAAACGACCGAGGCCAGGCCAAGGATGATGGCGAACCGTCTGGCTCTGGCAAGCTCTCTTTTCTGGTGTTCCTCTTTGCGTGCAACGGCCAGCTCCGCTTCTTTCTGGCTGTAGTTCAGAAACTGGATGGCCCTGTCGAAAGCAGGATCGTACCGGCTGGCCCATGCCTGGTTCGGCTTGATGTTCTCTTTCCATTTAACGGCAAGGTGCAGCTCAGGATCCACCCAGAGCCCTGTTTTGCCCTGCTGGTAAAGTTCGGCGGACTTGGAAAGCCGCTGATAGAGCTGAGCTGACTGAGTCTCCTCTTCAACCCACACCCGGAGCCTTTTCCAGATGCGCATCAGGCTCTCGTGGGTGATGTCGATGATCGAGTCCTCATTTAAGGAGACTCCCGGGGGTGGCATCAGGAACGATCGGCCAGGACTGCGGAAGCTTTCGACCACCTCAATGACCTCCTGGGATTTGACGCCGGCAATGCTGCATATTTCCCCCAGCTGTGTCGGCCTGCGTGTGCCCCTGTTGTCTTCTCCCACCACCACCAGCGCCTTGAAGAGTTTTTCCGCCAGAACCTGCTGCCTTGCATCACTCATTGACAGGAAGATCTCCTCGGCATGAAGCGATAGGGCATCCTGCATCGTCCCGATGGATTCGTAATGATGTTCATCGATCACGGGCTCACTGGTGCGTTTCTGGAGCCATTTTTCCCAGGTCCTCATCAGCGCGTGCTGCAGGATGGGAAGTTGGTCTGGTTCAGTGCTGACCTCTTCCAGCAAACGGCCGACAAGCTTTTCGGATATCTGTGCACCACCCACGCCGACAGGACCGGTTATGGCCTGGCGGATATCCTCCCGGGTCATTCGGGGGATCAGGTAATATCCGTGGTTGATCTTTTCTGTCAGACCCGGGTAATCTGTGCACCGGTCAATGAAATCGGACCGGAGCGACAGGATGACGTAGACCGGAAAACCCTTCTGTTCCAGCGCATAAAGTAACAATTCAACCAAATGGTCAGCGTCAGCAGTGACAACTGAATCCGTGAAATTGCTTTTGAACCGGAACAACTCCTCAAACTGATCAATGACAAGAAGCAGGTTACTGTTTCGAAAAAATGTGTGCATCTTTTCAAATACGTCAACGAACCCTTCCCTGCCCGAGCGCAGGATCTTCTCAATCTCTTGTGCTTCTTTGTAAGGACTTTCATTCCCTGTCCCTTTTCTCACCGTTGTAAACAATGCATCAGCCATTTGTCCGATAGGATCATCCCCGGGCCTGAAAATGGCATATTCCCACCGGCCGGTGTCTTCACCGGCCGTTTGCTTCACCAGTGCGGGGATCAGACCTGCTTTGATCAGGGAAGATTTCCCGCTTCCGGAAGCCCCGGTGAGTGCAATAAAATGCGTGTCAGACAACATGGTGACCAATTCCCTGATAAGATGATCCCTTCCGAAGAATAGAAAGTCTTCCTCTATTTCGTAGCTGCGGATGCCTGGAAAGGGATTTAAGGGTATTCTGCTCTCATTCATGCTGGTGAAATTTACAAAATTTGAACATACACAATGAAGAGAATCTTCACAAGATCACCTTCTGGCCTAAATAATTCCATCTTTTGGTAAATATCCACCTAATTTATTTACTTTACCCATAAAATCTAAAAAAACCTTACAAAACTTATTAACTTTACCGGATGAATAACGTATACACGTGCGGAATCATTGGGCTATCATGACAGCGGCTGATCTTATCATACATAATGATATACAGGAACTTGAGAGGATACGTGCGTTTGTTGAGAAGCAGGGAGAGGCATGGGATCTGACTTCCAGGGATATTTTTTCGTTGAACCTGGTACTGGAGGAACTGATCACCAATATTATCTTTTATGGGTTTGAAGACGATCTCGGCCATAATATCATGATTCGGATGTATCTCCGGAACGACTGGATTTTTCTGCAGATTGAAGATGATGGTAAAGCTTTTGATCCCTTCAGTGTCGATGTACCCGGTGACCTGAACAAATCGCCGGAGGAGAGAAAAATCGGAGGACTGGGGATCCATTTCGTTCGTGAGATCATGGATACCTATGCTTATGAGCGCGCCGGGAATCATAACAGACTGCTTTTATCGAAACAAGTCAAACAATAACTTCAATGGAAATAACCGACATTTTACAGGATGGTGTCATCATCCTTGAACTGAAAGGCAGATTAGACACCACCAACTACAGTTTTCTTGAGGAGAAAATCATGAAGCTGATCGATGACAACCAGCATAACCTTCTGGTAGATTGCAACGATTTGTCCTACATCAGCAGTTCCGGGCTGCGGATCATGCTGATGGGCCTCAAAAAGATCAATTCCGTCAAGGGAATGTTCGTCCTTTGCTGCCTGCAGGAAAACATCCGTGAGATTTTTGAGATTTCCGGATTCACCAGCATTTTTTCAATTTACCCCACGCGTGAGGAAGCCCTGAAACAATTCTGATGCATGGCTCAATGGATTCATGACAAGGATCCCCGGTCCGCCGGGATTGAACGGGTGCTTCAGGACGTGCCCAAATGCCCTGGAGTTTGCCTTTTCATTGATATTGTCGACTCTACCTGGATCAAATACCGTGAGCCCTTTACCAGGTGGGGGCAAAAACTGAACAACACGTTTAACTTCATCTCGCTTCTCAACGACTTCCCGGATAACATTGTCAAAGGAATCGGCGACGAGATCATGCTTTTTATCCCTGACCAGGAGCTTCACCGCAAGTCAACCTTTCATACGTGCTTTGCGTTACTGGAGGAAATTTATGCAACCCTCGACAACATAAAGAATTTTCCGGTAGAAGATCTCTTTCTCCCCTGTAAGGTGGCCATACATTATTGTACTGAGGTGTACAATGTGACCTTTCTGGAAGGATACAATGATTATTACGGAAAGGACGTGGACCTTTCGGCAAGGCTGATGTCGAAGGCCAAACCGTACCGGATTGTGATCAGCGAGAAATTTTTTCAAAAAGTCCAGGAAGATGTCACCTCAGAAAAGATTTCCCTGGACCAGGGCTGTCTGAAATTCGTTTCCGGTAAGTACCTTGAGGACTTCAAGGGGGTTCCCCGTCCTGTTGAGTACAGGATCATTCAGGTTTGACAGGTTATCTCTTTTTCGTCAACCGTACTGTGAGAAAAATCACCACCAGGCAAAAAATGATCGTCGCCCCGGAGGGGATATTCA
The DNA here is from genome assembly GCA_035342335.1 of Bacteroidales bacterium. Taxonomy (NCBI): domain Bacteria; kingdom Pseudomonadati; phylum Bacteroidota; class Bacteroidia; order Bacteroidales; species Bacteroidales bacterium. The sequence continues at coordinate 54,408 of DAOQWY010000016.1, read as the reverse complement.
GGTAATACGACAGGATCAATCCCCCGATGGTCCCTGAGAGCGCCAGCAGGATGGAATAGAGGATGATCCGGTCAAACCGTCTGGTCAGCAGGTTGGCCGCAGTCTGTGGGATCGTCAGCAATGAAATGACCAGGATGATGCCGACAATGCGGATGCTAAATACGATTGTTAGTGCTATAAGACTGATCATCAGGTACTTAATGAGTTGTACGGGAATCATGCGCGTCCGGGCAAATTCCTCATCGAATGCAACATAAAGAATCGGACGATAAAACACTGAAAAAATGACCCCGGTCAGAAGGGTCACACCCAGCAAAGCGATCAATTCGGCTGTTGATATGGTCAGGATGCTTCCGAACAGGTAACTCATCAGATTGGGCGCATATCCCGGTGTCAGATAGATGAAGGTGATCCCCACAGCCATTCCCAGCGCCCAAAAGATGGCGATCATGGAATCATGCCGGATATCGCCCTTTCGCGAAAAATATTCAATGCCAACGGCCGAGAGCAGACTGAAGACTGCGGCGCCGATCATGGGTTGTATGCCAAGAAAATACCCGATCCCTATCCCGCCGAAGGATGTGTGGGTAATGCCCCCGCTGATGAAGACCATTCTTTTGGAAACGATGTATGTCCCGATCATGCCGCAGAGTATGCTTGTCAGGACTGCAGCTGCCAGTGCATGTACAAAGAACCGGTAGGATAGGAGATCAAGGAATATCAGTTCCATGGGTCATGCTTTTTCAATACGGTGTGCGGCACATTCCCGTGCGTGATCAGCTGTATCGGACAATCATAGGCTGCCAGCTGCTGTTCGGTGATCATGTTCGAGGGGTGATAATGCAGGTTACGGTTCACGCAGGCGATCGTCTTGACATTAGCCGAGATGGTTCCCAGGTCGTGTGAGACCATGATTACAGCCATGCGGTCATTCAGTTCCCGGAGGATCCCGTAAAGATCATGCTCAAACCTGTTGTCGACAAACGTATCGGGCTCGTCAAGGATCAGCAGGCGGGGATTGGAAATGATCGACCGGCACAGGAACAACCGCTGCCTTTCTCCCCCCGACAGTTCACCAATGACCTTTTTCCGCAGATGAACTACACCCATCTGTTCCATCAGGTCCGTGGCCAGTTTTTTGTCATCCCCGGTGATTTTTTTAGCCAGCCGGTTTCCCGCCAGGATGCCTGATAAGACCACCTCCAGGGCAGTGATCGGGAATTTGTCATCATACTGCATGAGCTGGGGCAGATAACCCAGGAAGTTACACCGGTCCTTCCCCCCGGGAAAATACCGTACCGATCCTGACAAAGGGGCAAGCAGTCCGATGATCACCTTCAGCAGCGTCGTTTTTCCGCCGCCGTTCGGTCCGATCACCCCAATGAAATCCCGGTCAAGGATGGTAAGGCTGACATCCGCCAGGACCACCTGATTGCCGTAGCCTGCCGTTATTTTATTCAGCTCGACGAGTTTGTCCATAGATTGTCAGGATTGAAAAATACGGTTCAGTTTACGCGCAATCTCCCGGAGGTTATCCACCCACTGATAAGCCAGCGGATCAAGTACTTCGATCTTTCCGCCAATTTCGCCTGCCACGCCCTGAGCCATCGATCTGTCGAATTGTTGCTGGATAAAGATAGTTCTTATATTCATTTGCCTGGCAAGATCAATGATTTCTTTCATGTGATGGGCCGATGGACTTTTACCCCCTTCCTCCAGGGCTGCCTGGGAAAAACCATAATCCCGTGCAAGATAAGCCAGGATGGGGTGGTAGATGATCACGGTTTTCCCGTTTACCGATGCCAGCGTTTGTGCTAAAAAAGCCTCCAGCGTATCCAGCTCCTGCAGGAACCGGTCGCAGTTTTCCCGGTAAAGGTCCTCGTGTCCGGGATCCAGCCGGATGATCGGCTGAAGCATGCTTTTGATGATCTTCCGCACCTCAGCTACCGATAACCAGAAATGCGGGTCAACCCCGTTGTGACCGTCATCATCCTGGATCAGGGTGATATCTTCCGGCAATCCGATGATGTTCATCCGGGGATTGACCGATTGGAATTTATGAAGGTAACTCTGTTCAAAGTCAATGTATTCCAGGCTGAAATAGAGCGATGATTCCGAAAGTTGCTGCACATCTTTCGGTGAAGGTTCATACGTATGGGAGTCGGCCCCGGGCGGCACCATCACCCGTACGTCGAACCGGTCACCCGCAATCCGCTCCACCCAGTACTTCTGCGGCAAAATGCTGACAGTGATCGTTGATTTTTCAGGCTGTTTCCAGTCTGAACACCCCATCAGGGCCAACAGGATGATCACACTCAAAACCCAAACACCCCACCCTCCATCTCTCCTTTCTCCTCTCTCCTCTCTCCTCTCTCCTCTCATATCCCCGACGTATTAAGGTTCCCCAGGCTGGCTGTGATCGTCCGCATCTGCTTCCGGTCATCATCATTGTAAAGGTTGAGCGTGACCTGCAAATGCAGGTTGTAGATGTTCATCTCCGCTTCCTTCGACCGGATCTTGCCTATCTCAAGCACGTCCGAGTTGATGATCCCATACCTTCGCGAGGGTTCTCTCTCAAAGATCTCATCCTGACGTTTGGACAGAAAGTCCTTGTCATAATATTTATTGAACTCATATATATTGGCTACATCCTGTATGGTCAGGATCTGCAGGTTCTCAAGCCCATCGATGTTCAGGGTGAACCAGCGGAAGACGTTTTCGTCGATCAAACAGCGGTTGAGGTTGTCTTTCTGAAGAATGCGGGCATTGTTGATCACAGCCCTGCCATAATAATTGTCCTCAAAGGAATTGATCTTGTCATAGGTAATGGCATACCGTAAATTGATGGCCCCTATGATCCTTCTTAATTTGGGGTAATAATGGAACGAGTTGTAGATACGCAATATGACCGCAAGATTGCAGGCAAATACGAGTGAATGAAACGGTGTGTCAAAGATGAGAAATCCTCCGTCGCCTGTGCTGATAAAACTTTTTTCAATGTCTTCCTGGTTGTATTTCTGAAAGATATAGGGATGATTTTCCAGGCATAACTGGATGGTGCTTTTGAAGATGGTTTTAAATACGAAGGGGAGAAGGGTCTGTTCAAATTCACCGAAACCGCTGTACTGGAAAATGTCGATTCCCAGCACGGATTTGAATCCTATCCTGTCGTACTTTACATAGGACCGGAGCCGTTCATAGAGGTCATGGGATTCGGGGATGATGTTGGTCTTTTCGAACACCACGCGCCTGTCCAGTTCGGCAAGGATATTCTCTATTTCCTGGTCTTCAAGGATTTTAATTGACTTCAGCATAGCTATGGTTTATTGGTTAATGGATGGATTCAGGAGAAAGTTTTTGCCGCAGATAAAGGGCTGTATGGGTTCCGTTGGCAGTAACCATGTCTTCCGGAGTGCCCGTGAAGACAACGGTCCCGCCTTCATCGCCACCCTCCGGCCCGAGGTCAATGATCCAGTCGGCACATTTGATGACCTCCAGGTTATGTTCGATGACCAGAATGGTATGCCCGCGTTCGATCAATGCGTGAAATGCGTCCAGAAGTTTGTGGATGTCGTGAAAGTGAAGCCCGGTGGTGGGTTCATCAAAAATGAAAAAGGTGGGTACTTCGGTCGCTCCCTTTGCCAGGAAATAGGCCAGTTTTGTTCGTTGCGCCTCGCCTCCGCTCAACGTGCTGGAAGATTGCCCCAGCTTGAGATAACCCAGTCCGACATCTTCAAGTGGTTGCAGTTTGCCCACGATCCTGCTTTCGATCGAATTTTTCTTTTTATGGCTTCCGAAGAGATGGATCGCCTGGGAAACAGTCAGATCCAGAACGTCACTGATGGTATTGTCCCTGTACCTGACATCCAGCACTTCCTCGCGGAACCGTTTGCCATCACAGCTCTCACATTTCAGGTAAATGTCGGCCATGAACTGCATTTCGATCTTTACGGTGCCTTCACCCTCGCATTCTTCACAGCGCCCACCGGGGACATTGAACGAGAAGAAACCGGGTTTGTATCCCCTGATCCTGGCCAGTTGCTGATCAGCAAACAACTGGCGGATATCATCGTAGGCTTTCACGTACGTGGCCGGATTGGAACGCGTGGATCTTCCGATGGGATTCTGGTCCACCAGTTCAATGTTTCCTATGCGCTGAATGTCACCGTCAAGTTTATCGAATTTGCCCGTTTTTTCTGCATATCCGCCGTGGATTTTCTTCAATGCTGCAAAGAGGATTTTTTTGACCAGCGTTGTCTTTCCTGACCCGCTGACGCCGGTAACACAGGTAAATACCTGCAAGGGAAAACGGACCGAAATACCTTTCAGGTTATGTTCCCTGGCACCGGAAACCTCAATGAAATCTTTCCACGTTCTCCTGATCGCAGGCAACGGGATCATTTGCTTGTGGGAAAGGTATTGCCCGGTGAGGCTGCTGTTGTCGTGGAGGAGCTCATCGTAATCACCCTGAAACACGAGCTCACCTCCGTGGCTTCCGGCCATCGGGCCAATATCGATGATCTGGTCCGCTGCGCGGATGATGTCTTCATCATGTTCCACCACGATCACCGTGTTGCCAAGATCGCGCAGTTGCAGCAGAACGCGTATCAAACGATAGGTGTCACGCGGATGCAGGCCGATGCTGGGTTCGTCCAGGATGTACATGGAGCCTACCAGGTTGCTGCCCAGCGAGGTCGCCAGGTTGATACGCTGCGATTCCCCCCCTGACAGACTGGAGGCAAGGCGGTTCAGTGTCAGGTATCCAAGCCCCACATCCTCCAGGTATTGCAACCGGTTGGTGATCTCTGTCAGCAGGCGGTTTGCAGCAACCCTGTGGGTTGAGGCGAGCTTCAGGTTCCTGAAAAAGGAAAGTGCCTGGCTCACCGGCATCAATACGGTATCCGAGATGGATTTTCCTCCAACCTTCACATAGTTGGCATCCATCCTCAACCGGGTTCCCTTGCACTCGGGGCAGACCGTCTTTCCCCGGTAACGGCTCAGCATGACACGGTACTGGATCTTGTAGGTCTGTTCTTCCACATAGTTGAAAAAATCATTCAAACCGCTGAAATATTCATTCCCTGTCCACAAGAGTTCTTTCTGTTCATCGGTCAGCTCGTAGAAGGGTTTGTAGATAGGGAATCCGAACCGGTAGGCATTCATCACGAGAACATCCTTCCACTCACTCATCTTTTCTCCCCTCCAGCAGGCAATGGCATCCTCATAAACCGACAGGCTCTTGTTGGGAATGACCAGGTCCTCATCGATGCCGATGATGCTTCCGAATCCCTCGCACCGTTTGCAGGCTCCATAGGGATTGTTGAAACTGAACAGGTTGGGGCTGGGTTCTTCAAACGTCATTCCGTCCAGCTCAAAACGATTCGTGAAAACAACCACCTTCCTTTCATCTTCACCGATGGACTCCACCACGCAGCATCCATCCCCTTCATAGAATGCCAGCTCTGCCGAGTCAGCAATGCGGGCCAGCAGATCTTCTTTACCATGCTGGCATACCATCCTGTCGATCACCAGGTAGCAAGTGTCAGGCACCGGCCCGGCGTAGGAATCCGAAAGAAAATCTTCAATCCTGATCATTTCCTGCTGGATGGAAATCTTGTTGAATCCCTGCTGCAATAAGACAGACAGCTGTTCTTTGAGCGTCCTCTTCGCTTTGATGATCAGCGGGCATTGGATCAAAAACCTTGTTCCAGGCTCAAGGGTCTGAACATGATCAACGACATCCGTAACCGTATGTCGTTTGACCTGGTTGCCGGAAACCGGGGAGAACGTTGTTCCGATACGGGCATACAACAGCTTGAGGTATTCATAGATTTCCGTGGATGTTCCAACCGTTGAGCGGGGATTCCGGTTATTGACTTTCTGTTCGATGGCTATGGCCGGGGCGATCCCCCTGATGAAATCCACCTCCGGTTTGCTCATCCTGCCCAGAAACTGCCGGGCGTAGGAGCTCAGACTTTCTACATAGCGTCGCTGTCCATCGGCGTAGAGGGTGTCGAAGGCGAGTGATGATTTGCCTGAACCGGAGAGACCCGTTATGACAATAAGCTTATTGCGTGGAAGAGCAACAGAGAGGTTTTTCAGGTTATGAACCCGTGCTCCCTTGATGAGGATAAAATCATGCGGATCAAGGTTTTCCAGTGAATCGAACAACATTTTTTAAAAATAATTTGCAAAATTACAAAATCTATTTGCAATTTTGCCAACAGAGGCCTATATTTGCGGGGCTTTTAGCTTTGAAACCTTTCATCATTCATCACGTAAAACCCGGGAAACCGGGCAATCAAAAATAGGAGGAACATTATCGGATAAAATCTACCCTTAACCAAAAACAAGGGTGCTTATGCAAACTAGCGAAATTAGCGATCAGGAGCTAATCGGCGCGTATTTATCCGGTAATGAGACCAGCCTCGAAATCCTTATCCACCGTCACAAGAAGCGTGTTTACGCCTATATCCTGATGGTAGTCAAGGATCCGGAACTTGCCGATGATATTTTCCAGGATACCTTCATTAAAGTGATCAACACCCTCCGGACGGGAACCTACAAGGAGGAGGGGAAATTTATCCAGTGGGTGATGCGGATTGCCCATAACCTGGTCATCGATCATTTTAGAAAATCCAGGCGGATACCGGTTGTTGACAATTGCCATGATGATTTTGACATCTTTGATACGCTGCGTTATGGTGATGCTTCCGTGGAGGAGAGGATCATCACCGAACAGGTGCATGCCGATCTCCGGAAACTCGTCGACTGCCTACCAAAAGAACAGCGGGAAGTGCTGATCATGCGTCATTATGCCGACATGAGCTTCAAGGACATTGCCGAGCAGACCGACGTCAGTATCAACACAGCACTGGGCAGGATGCGCTATGCACTGATCAACCTGCGGAAAATGATCAGGGAAAAAGATCTCATCAGCTAATTTTTGCACTTCAAAATCAAATCCAACGGTATTTTTATAATTTAGCAGAGAAAAAACAGGCTCTTCGCTTTCAAGGTGATGAATCCAGGTGAGCTAATTTGCTTTTTGCCAGTTGCTAGTTGATTTTTACTATTTGAACCATGCCCGCCGGAAGACCGAAGAATGAAATAAGAACGCAGCCCAGGCAGAAAATGACCAAAAAGGAAGCCCGCCGGCAGATGCTTCGGCAGTTCCTGCCCCTTTTTTACGCCATTTTGTCGTGGGCCGCCGTGATGTTCATCCTCCATCTGCCCTCCATCCAGTATGACATCATCGGTTTTTTCGTTCGGTTTACCATCCAGAGCGCTGTTCTGTTTGGCAAGATCTTTTTCATTCCTATTGAAAGCCCTGAATTCCCTCTGTTGAGGGTCGGTGGTTTTCAAATGGCCGTCATCATGGAATGTACCGCCTACAATTTTTATATTTTTACGATCTTCCTGAGTCTTTTTTCACCAGTCAGCTGGAAACAACGATTGATCACCCTGGCCATCTTTATGCCCTCGATCTTTGTGATCAATAACCTCAGGTTTGTCAGCATGGGATACATCGGAAAGTATTACCCGGCCCAGTTTGATCAGGTACACGATTATATATGGAATATTCTTTTTGGATTCCTGATTTTTCTGATCTGGTTATGGCGATATTACCGTAACCTTCCGGGAGGCAGCCAGGTTGCCCGCAAACCTTCAGATGGCGTTACTGACCCAGCCTCGTCAGGAACATCCTGATCATTCTTCATTAATGATTGCTTGATCATGAGATTATTGAATTCAAACAGAAATAAGATCATTTTTCTGCTGATCATCACACTGCTGATTTTCATCGGTTGGCAGATCGGATATGAGGCAATTCATGCCCGGATCCTCGCCTGGTTCACCAATGGTTTATTGAAAATATCAGGCAGCCATAAAATCATAAAATACGAGATCAGTGACCGTGTACCCATTTTTATGGTTTATGAACTGATCAGGGGCAAAGGGACTCGCTTTCCCCAGGAGATTGGCCCTATACTGCAACCAACGGTCATTTTACTTGCCTGGCAGTTATTTCTTTTTTTTGTTCTATCACTGAAACAGGCATTCCGGTTGGTGCTGATCAATTTCGGGATCTTTTTGGCGCTGCAGGTCTTTTTCCTTGTTCAGCTGACCGGTTATCATGCTTCCTCCGTCCACAAGTTTCTGTATTCACTCATGGTGGATAGTTTTTATATCATCGCACTCATCCTGGTGATTAAGGACACCCTGTTTTACCCGGTGTTCAGGAAGAAATAGAGCGAAGAGCTTCCTGGTAGATTATTATAGTTCAATACATTGCAATTCCATGACGGTATATGGAAATTCATTATCTTTGTGCAGGTATTTTGTTTTTACAAGCCACACAGGCATCCAGGGGATTATTTTTGACCTTTACTGTATAAAATGCTGACCCAGGAGAATTTAATCGTTTCTCTCTATGCCTTGCCTGTCTATCAGTCACTGTTCTATACGTTGCAGCTGATCACCTTCAAGAGAGCTTTCCCATCCCGCAAGTATATCGGTTTGGTGCTTCTGATCATGTCGGTCGTTTTAATCCTGAATGCCGTTCACAATCTGGGCTATGTCCATCTGACGACAGTCCTTTCTGTTTTTTTTACCCCCCTTCTGTTAAGCATACTGCCAGTTTTTTTCCTCTATATTTACTCGCTAACGAATGAGAATCAAGAAGTCACGGGCTGGTCGCGCCATATCCTTTTCATTTTTCCTGTTTTGGGGTTATTGGTGAACATTTCAGCATTCGGACTGCTTCCGGTGAATGAAAGGATTCTGATCATCACAGGGAAAGTTCCTATGGCAGGCGAAGCAATCACGGATACCTTTTGGATGGCCAGGGCGATCTGTCGTTGGGCAGGACCGGTGCTCATCGTTCTGCAGGGAATTGTGGCGTTTATGAACGCGAGGTCACTCATTAGGTCTGAAAAACTGGCCCGGCAAAAGGATCCTGGCCGCTCTGCCTACCTTCAACCCGCCTGGATCAGGATGGAGACCATCAGCATTGTTCTGTTCATACTGGCGATTGCAATACCCTTGCTTTTGACTAAAGTCGATCCTATGGCAAAAGCGATTTTTTCAAACATCCTGTTGCTTACGGGTGGCGGACTGACCGGTTACTATGCATTGCGACAGGATACCCTTCTGGTTCAGGTCACTGCCCTTGAGAAGGCCATTTCCATCCCGGGGGGTGGACGGACTGCTGCGTCCGGCGGAGTTGATGCGGATCAATACGCTCAGCATTCCCGCTCCAAACCGGTGATTGCCCCCGGAGAATCCGAAAGGATCATTCATCAGATCGGTGAGTTGATGTCGAAGGATAAACCGTATTTGAATGCGAACTATTCAATGAGCGACCTGTGCCATCAGTTGCATATCCCGCGGCGCCAGCTTACCTACGTACTCAATGAGGTCATGGGGAAGAATTTTTACGGTGTTGTGAACGAGTACAGGATGAAGGAAGCCATCAGGATCATGGAAGAAAGCGTAAAGAAATACACCATGGAAGCCATCGCTGAAATGGCCGGATTCCAATCCAAATCATCCTTCTATGCTTGTTTTAAAAAATATACGGGTACTTCGCCCAAGGAGTACCTGGAGACTAAATCATAATTTGCGTTCGTTAAGTTTCTTCCGGAAAAATTTTTCATCCTTCCATAATAATTGACTTCTGATCTCCGTTTGACTTGTAAATTAACTCATTTTTAATCAACTAGAATGCGTATGATGAAATCCTTTACGTTTGAAGATTTTTTTAACCACACGTTCGATGAGCTTAAAGCTGACGGTCTGTTTGATGCAGAATTGGAATGTAAAATGTCCCAGCCAAAGCCCTCTGTGATCAGCCTGATCATGAACTACTCGCGGGCGCTTTCGGTTCAAAACACGAAAACCATTGGTAGCATCCGCTTTATGCTGAACTGACCTCATCCCTATGACGAGGAAGGAACGATTTGAGGGGGTGATCGGGTATTTCACCGTGCATCAGCCCGTTGCAGAGACCGAGCTCATCTACACAAGTCCCTATGAACTGATGGTGGCTGTCATCCTGTCGGGCCAGTGTACTGATAAGAGGGTGAACCTGATCACACCCTTATTCTTCAGGCGGTTCCCTTCCATCGAATCCCTTGCAGAGGGGGAGGTGAGCGATGTTTTTGAGCTGATCCGGAGCTGTTCATATCCTAACAATAAATCCCGCCACCTGGTTGGCATGGCAAGGAAACTGCGTGACGAGTATGCCTGCCAGGTGCCTTCCGAACCGGAGGAGCTTCAGAAGCTACCAGGCATAGGACGCAAGAGTGCCAACGTCATTGCTTCCGTTGTTTTCCATAAACCGGCCCTGGCCGTCGACACTCATGTTTTCCGTGTGTCTGCCCGTCTGGGACTCACGTATCATGCAAAAAACCCTCTTGAAGCGGAAAAACAACTCGTGCAGCATATTCCGGAAGCGCTGATCCCGATCGCCCACCACTGGCTGATCCTGCATGGCAGATACATCTGCCAGGCGCGGAGGCCCCGGTGCGAAGCGTGCGGTTTGACGCAGTGGTGCCGATATTACAACAGATTCTTGCTTACGCCGGGATGACGCATGGTTTACAAAGGGAAAAAGATCCCGGCTTACGCCGGGATGACGCATGGTTTACAAAGGGAAAAAGATCCCGGCTTACGCCGGGATGACGCATGGTTTACAAAGGGAAAAAGATCCCGGCTTACGCCGGGATGACGCATGCCAAGGGGAGAGAATGAGTGGGCGATAAAATTGGTAAGCCAATTTTATCGCCCACTCCCTTAACTCCACAGCGATCGTCATCCCTGCGAAAGCAGGGATCTCAAAGAAAGAGACACGCTTTAAAATGAAATTTTAATCAAAGATCAAAGAGCAAAAATCAAAAATATTTATGATCTTTGATCTTTACTATTTGCTTTTTGATCTTATAAAGAATCATATGATGACAACACTGAAAACCGGTGACAAGGCTCCAGCCTTCACCGCCACAGACCAGAACGGCAACAGGGTGGCACTTGAGGATTTCAAGGGAAAGAAGGTCGTTCTTTATTTCTACCCCAAGGACGACACACCCGGTTGTACGGCGGAAGCCTGCAACCTGCGCGACAATCATCAGCAACTGCTCGGCCAGGGGTACCAGGTCATCGGGGTGAGCGCCGATCCTCTCAAGTCGCACCAGAAATTCAGTGCCAAATTCAACCTCCCTTTCCCCCTCATCCCTGACACTGAACGAACCATCATCAACGCCTACGGTGTCTGGGGCCCGAAAAAATTCATGGGCAGATCCTACGATGGCATTCACCGGGTGACCTTTGTGATCGATAAGGATGGCACCATCGAACAAATCATCACAAAGGTCGATACGCAAAACCATACCGAGCAGATCCTGTCCCGGGGATAAGTTCAAAGAGCAAAGAGCAAAAAGCAAGATCAAAAGTAAGCGTCCATCGACCTTTACCTGCAATCTGCAACCTGTAACCTGTGACAAAAACAACATTTGATTTTTGCTCTTTGCTCTGTGAAATTTGATTTTGCGTACTTTTATGCAGATTTTTTTTTAAACCGGGTAACATTTTACCCCATTTCCGGATTAACTGGAAAGGACCGTTTTGAACATTTAAACTACCTGGATCTATGGCATCAGATGAAAACGTGAACAACAGGGAAAAGCTGAAGGCTCTGCAGCTGGTTATTGATAAGATGGAAAAGGAATATGGCAAAGGTACCATCATGAAGCTGGGTGACAATGTAGTCGTTCAGGTGGGCATAATTTCCACCGGCTCCATTGCCCTGGATAATGCACTGGGGATCGGAGGGTTGCCCCGGGGGAGGGTCATCGAGATCTACGGACCCGAATCCTCCGGCAAGACGACCCTGGCACTCCACGCCATCGCCGAGGCTCAAAAAGCCGGTGGCATTGCTGCCTTCATCGATGCCGAACATGCCTTCGACCGTTTTTATGCCCAAAAACTGGGTGTGGATATTGAAAACCTGTTGATCTCCCAGCCGGATAACGGTGAACAGGCCCTGGAGATCACCGAGAACCTGATACGGAGCGGCGCCATCGATATCATTGTCATCGATTCTGTGGCTGCCCTTACCCCAAAAAGTGAGATCGAAGGCGAAATGGGCGACTCAAAACTGGGCCTGCAGGCCCGTCTGATGTCACAAGCCCTTCGGAAACTAACGGCCACCATCAGCAAGACCCATACAAGCTGCGTTTTTATCAATCAGTTACGCGAAAAGATCGGGGTGATGTTCGGTAACCCGGAAACGACAACAGGAGGGAATGCCCTGAAATTTTATGCCTCTGTCCGTCTCGACATCCGAAAGACCACCCAGATCAAGGATGGGGAGAACATCACCGGTAACCGGGCCAGGGTGAAGGTCGTCAAGAATAAACTGGCCCCTCCTTTCCGTATCGCTGAGTTCGATATCATCTACGGAGAAGGGATCTCAAAAATGGGCGAGATCATCGACCTTGGTACCGACCACAATATCATCAAGAAAAGCGGTACCTGGTTCAGCTACGGGGAAACCAGGCTCGGCCAGGGAAGAGACACCGTGAAGAAACTGCTGATGGACAATCCCGAACTGGCACAGGAACTTGAAAAAAAGGTCAGGGAGGCCCTCACAGCCACTGCCTGACAGGAACTCACCAATGGCCCTGCCCTAAGATGAAAGATCTTTTCCTGGCGCTCCTTTTACCGCTTGTCGTGCTGTCAGCCTGTCATAACCGGACTCCACCCGATGACATCCCTCACCAGGCAACGGCATCCGTTTCCCTGACTGCCGGGTCCCTCAACGACAGCGCCCGTTTATTGCTGGCGGAGGATCGGATCAACGAAGCCCTGAGCACCATCAGCCAGGCTCTGACACTTGACCCGGACAATCCCGGGCTTTTTGTTACACTATCGGATATCTATCTGGGAATGAACAATCCAGTCAAGGCAAAAGATGCACTGAACAAGGCAACCGATCTGGATCCTCTTCATCCGGTAGCTTGCTTCAAAATGGGTTATCTGCACCTGGTGCTTCAGGACCACGGCCTGGCCAGGGAATATTTTAAAAAGGCAGCGGCACTCCGGCCAGTGTATCCCGAGGCCTGTTTTCACCTGGGCCTCTCGTACCTTGAAACCGGTGACACAAGCCTTGCCATTGAGTCCTTTCAGAAGGCCGTCCAGCAGGATCAGTATTACAGGGATGCTTATGTCATGCTTGGCTCCCTCCTTGCGCCGAAAAGTACCGAGATTGCCGCCGGCTACTACCAGAACGCGATCAGGATCGATTCAACAAACACCCAGGTGCTTTACAACCTGGGGATGCTTATGCAGGAATCTGGAAACGATCAACGGGCGGAGGAAATGTACCACCGGATCCTGGCCCTGGATTCAAGTTACTTCCTGGCTTCCTATAATCTTGGATACATCTGTCTTGTCAGACGGGAGGACTACCGCATGGCCATTCATTTTTTTGACCTTACGCTACGGATGAATCCCTCCTACGTGGATGCATTATACAACAGGGGGCTGTGTCATGAAATCCTGAATGAGAAGGTCAAAGCCAGGCTGGATTACCAGGAGGCACTGCGCCTGTCACCAAATTATCCCCGCGCAGTGGAGGGATTGAACCGCCTGGACGAATGACGATCGGGATTTATAGAATGATTGAGCCGATCTGATGGATCAGGAATGCCATCAGCCAGGCAAGTGAAGTGGAATACACCACGGTAAATGCACCCCATTTCCACGAACCGGCTACCTTTGAGATCGTAGCAATGGTTCCGATGCAGGGAAAATAGATCAGGATGAAGACCATGAATCCAAAAGCCACCAGGGGAGTGAATACCGGCTGCCCGGTCCTGGATCCCGTCGGGTAAACCTGGTTTTGCAATTTTTCAACCAGGGAAGAAGATGAACGATCGCTCTGATCCTGACCGGCCTGGTATAATACCCCCATGGTGCTCACGACAATTTCCTTGGCAGGGATTCCCGATAGCAGGCTGATCCCCATCTTCCAGTCGAATCCCAGGGGGCGCAGCGCCGGTTCGATCCACTTACCGATCTGTCCAATATAGGATTTTTCGTGTTGTTCAGCATTCTGCTGAAGCGAAAGTTGCCTTGTCTGCTCCTCACGGCTTCTCCGCAGTTCTTTCAGCCGGTCCCGATCGTTCGGATCAGTCAGCCGGATTTCTGATTCATATTTTTTATTCAATTCGGCCAGCTGAGTCCCATAATCCGCTGAATGGTCCCTGTTTCTTGGAAAGTAACCCAGTGCCCAAATCACCATGGTGGCGATCAGGATCACACCGCTGATCTTTTTCAGGTACGCCACGCCGTTGTCCCACATACTTTGCAGTGTTCGCTTCAGTCCAGGTACACGGAAGGGGGGGAGATCCTTTTGATATGGCAGGTGCTCCGACGTGAAAAGGGTTCGCTTCAGGATTAGTGCCGTGATGATGGCAAGTACGATTCCGATTAGATAGATCAGGAACAGCATGGTCCCGGCGCGAGAAGGGAAAAAGGCACTGATGAGCAACACGTAAACAGGTAAGCGTGCACTGCAGGAAAAAAACGGATTGATCAGCACGGTGATCAGGCGGCTATCCCGGTTCTCAACGGAACGTGCGGCAAGGATCGCCGGTACGTTGCACCCGAAGCCCATGATCATGGGAATGAAGGAACGGCCGTGCAGCCCTAACTGGTGCATGATCGGATCCATGATGTACACCGACCGGGCCATGTAACCTGTTTCTTCCATCAGGGATATGAAGAAGAACAGGAGAAGGATGTTGGGAAGAAATACGATGACACCGCCTATGCCGCTGATGATCCCATTGATCAGCAAATCTTTCAGCATGCTCTCCGCCATCAGGGTGTTTAAAAAAGCAGAAAGCGCCGTGACACCCGACTCGATCCAGTGCATTGGAAAGGCACCGATGCGGAAGGTGCCCACAAACATGATCCAGAGGGTGACAAAAAAGACAGGAAATCCCCAGATCCTGTGTGTAAATATCCAGTCCAGCTTTTCGGTCAGTCCCCTTTTGCCCTGAGTGCTTTTCGACAATGACATCGTTCGGTGCGGTCCGGTGATTTTGGTTTAGAGGATTAAAATTTATTTGGATTAAATAAATTAAATGCAAAAATAACTATTTCTTTGAAAACAAAATCATCCAACACATTTTTCCTGTCAAATTCCGGAAAGCAACTCCTTCAGTTCTTCACTGCCTTCATCCGGTTCTCCATGGAGTAGGGAATGCACGTGGCGCTGTATCTGCGCGATACGGATGCCCCAGTGCGAGGAAAAAAGCAGCCTGATCTCACTGGCTGCAATTTCTTGTGAATTGCGCAGGTTTTTCTGGTAAAGAAGCACAAAGTCCTTCATGTCCTGATAGATGTCAGCCAGGTGTTCAGCCAGGCTTGCTTTGACAAGGGCAACCTGTCCATCGCTTTCCGGGGTCGCATACCAGAAAAGGTCATCCGCTCCCAGGGTTTCATGCAACATCAGAAAAAGGGTCTGCCAATGTTCTTGCGTCACGAAGCGTTCACCTGCTCCTGGTTCCCCGGTTTCTGCCGGCGGTAAAAGAGTTCCCTTGAGATAAAGCAACGGACTGATTTTGCTGGTAAAGTCGAGCAATTTCTCTTTTCCATATCCCTGTGCCTTTTCCAGAAACAGGCAATATTCATTGGCAACGGTCAGGAATTCGATGACCTGGCGGGATCTGTAGGCTTCTTCCGGGTGGTTGTTCATGGTAGTGGATTGAGACGGCAGCTTGTCTCCGCGAGTGAAACGAAACGGGGATCAGCAGTCAGCAATTTAATGTACCCCACCCCTGCACCCTCCCCTGCCAGCAGGGGAGGGGACGGGGGTGGGGTAAATGGGTAAATTCCCCGGGGCTTGCCCCGGAATTAAGGTCCAGGGCTTGCCCTGGGGTTCATACCAGTGATCACTTTAACAATTGAACAAATTTACCCTTTTTCCCTCTAACACCGATTTTTTGGTAATTATTTGTAAACCCAAGGCTAATTTTATATTTTAGCACAAATTTGCGCAATGGACCGTGAAGATTTTAAAAAGAGGCTGATCGCGAGGTGCAGGCAGCTGCAGCAGGCGAGTATTGATAATACACGGTCTGAAATGGAAGATGCCCAGGACAGTGCCTATGAACATCAGCCCCGTGATCAGTATGATTCCTACCGGGATCAGATGATGGGAAAGCGCGATATGTTTGCCAAACAGCTCCGGCAGTCACTCGACCAGCTGAAGATGCTCGATAAGGTCGATCCTTCCAAAAAGCTTGATAGTGTGGATGTTGGTGCTGTGATCATCACCGGGGACCAAAAAATATTTGTTTCTGTTGGCATCGGGAAGTTCGAGTACGAGAATGAAACCTGGCTGGCGATCTCTCCCTTTGTGCCCTTCTTCCACGCCCTGCACGGTCATAAAAAGGGTGATACCGTGCTGTTCCGGGATAAGAAGATCGAGATTCTGGACGTGTTTTAATGAGAGGAGAGAGGAGAGAGGAGAGAGGAGATATATATTTCTCATTTCTCATTTCTCCTTTCTCCTTTCAAGATAGGCCCAAAGAACGCGATATCGCTTCTATTCGCATTTCAAGTTTCCTGTCGGTTTCCTCAAATTCTTCCGCCTTCCCAAGTGGCGCTTTGATCCCGAAGTAAAACTTGATCTTGGGTTCGGTGCCTGATGGACGTACGGTGATCTTGCTGCCATCCTCCAGGAAGAATTGAAGCACATTTGATTGCGGTAGCAGAATCTTCTTCAGGATTCCTGTCAGACAGTCTTTTTCAGTCTGTTTCAGATAATCCATGATCCGGATCACCCGTGAGCCATCCAGTTCTGCCGGAGGATGATTCCGGAACCGGTCCATCATCTTTTGGATCTCCTCAGCGCCGGCTTTTCCTTTTTTGGTGACCGAGATCTGTTTTTCCTTCGATAATCCAAAGCGGACATAGATGTCGATGAGCAGTTCGAAGAGGGTTTTCCCCTGGCTGGAAGCCCAGGCAGCCGTCTCGGCGATCATGCAGCAAGAGGTCACGGCATCCTTGTCCCTGACAAAATCACCGATCATGTAGCCATAGCTTTCTTCACCGCCGCCGATGTAAACGCGTTCCCCTTCCAGGTTGCGGATCAGCTCGGCGATGTATTTGAAGCCGGTCAGCACATCAAAGGTCTCCACACCGAAATGGGTGGCAATGTCCTTGAGCAACTCGGTGGTGACGATCGTTTTGGCAATGTATTCGCGGCCGGTAAGCTTCTTTTTTTCCGACCATTTGCCGAGTATGTAATACAGGATCAGGCAGGCGGTTTGATTGCCGTTGAGCAGGATAAATTCACCTTCCCTGTTTCTGACGGCAACGCCCACCCGGTCGCCATCCGGGTCGGTACCCATCACCAGTGAGGCTCCTGTTTCCACGGCTTTCTGAATGGCCATCGCCAGTGCAGCTCCTTCCTCCGGATTGGGTGAATGAACCGTGGGGAAATCCCCGCTGATCACATTCTGCTCCTCCACCCCGATGATCTGCGTAAATCCAAAGGCTTTCAGAGCCATTGGAATAAGGTGTACACCTGTTCCGTGGAGAGGAGTGTAAACGATCTTCAGATCGTGATGATCCCTGATGATCTCCGGTGACAGCGACTGCTGGCAGCTCTTCTCCAGGAACGCCCTGTCAACCTCTGCACCGATCGTGTTGATCAGGGCGGGATTTCCTTCAAATTTCACCTCATCAACCGAATTGATCCGGAGCACTTCCTGGATGACGTTCCTGTCGTGAGGCGTGAGCAACTGGCCGCCATCGGTCCAGTATACTTTGTAACCGTTGTATTCCTTCGGGTTGTGCGAGGCGGTGATCACGATTCCTGTCTGGCATTTGAGATGCCTCACTGCAAAAGAGAGTTCCGGGGTTGGGCGGAGGCGGTCAAACAGAAAGACCCTGATCCCGTTGGCTGAGAGTACATTCGCCGTGATCTGCGCAAAAAGCGTGTTATTGTTCCTGGAGTCATAGGCAATGGCTGCACTGATCTCCGCCCGGTCACCGTGCACCTTTTTAAGGTAATTGGCCAGGCCCTGGGTTGCCATGCCAACGGTGTACCTGTTCATCCGGTTGGTTCCCACGCCCATGATCCCGCGCAGGCCACCGGTGCCAAACTCAAGATCACGGTAAAATGCATCGGTAAGGCCCACCGGATCCTTCTCCATGAGATCCCTTACCTGTTGCTTGGTCATTTCATCAAAGTTTCCTGTCAGCCATGCATTGGCCCTGTCGAGGATTTGCTGATCGATATTCATGATTAGTGGTTTTAAGCTGCAAGTCAAAAATGATAATTAATCAATATGACAATGTATAACTATAAATGACTATAAATAACTATAAATGACTATAAATGACTATAAATGACTATGAATTACTATGAATGACTATAAATGACTATGAATGACTATGAATGACTACTCCACTGCCTTCCCCCTCCCGGATACACTCCTTCAAACTCGTTTTCCAGTGTGGGATCTCAATTTCGAAGTCCCGCTTGATTTTTCCCTTATCCAGCACACTGTAAAAGGGGCGAAGGGCTGCAGTCGGGAATTCTGAGGTCGTGACCGGGATGATCCGGCAGGAGAGTCCGGCTGTTTCCATGATTTCCGCTGCAAAATCGTACCAGGAACAAACTCCCTCATCGGAATAATGATAGATCCTCTTTGCGTTCCATCTGAAGAGGGGAATGATTTTCAGGATGGCGCGGGCCAGGTCGGCCGTCCAGGTAGGTGTTCCAACCTGGTCGCAAACCACCCTGAGCTCTTTTTTTTCCCGGCCGAGTCTGACCATGGTCTTCAGGAAGTTGTTCCCAAACTGGGAGTAGAGCCAGGAAGTACGGATGATCAATGCTTTATTCGCATGCATCAACACCTGGCGTTCCCCCTCGAGCTTGGTTTGTCCGTACCACGAAAGGGGATTTTCCCTGTCCGTCTCCAGGTAGGGCCTGTGGTGATGACCGTCAAAAACGTAGTCGGTCGACAGGTGAACGAGCAGGGAGTCCTGTTCACTGGCTGACATGGCCAGGTTCCTGACTGCTGAAACATTCACCCGGCTGGCGGCTTCGCGTTCCGTTTCTGCCTTATCCACCGCGGTGTAACCGGCGCAGTTGATGATGCAATCATACCTTCCGGCCGAAGTAAAGTCGTCTACGGCTTTTGGGCAAGTGATATCCAACTCGCCGACATCGGTGAAGGTGAACCGAACATCGGACCGGGCAGGGGCGATTTTCCGGAATTCGCTCCCGAGCTGTCCGTTGGCACCGGTGATGAGGATGTTGTACATTTTATTTTACAAAGATAGATCTTTGACTGGAAAAGATTTGTATTTTTACTGGCGCTAAGCTGGAAAGGATACCTTATTAATTTGAAGATTTACACGCGAAAGGATTAAAGAAGCATCCGTAATGGTTCCTGTAAAAGTTATCAACACGGGAAAAAAGGGAATAGCCGGAAAAGCAGGTATTAACAATTTCGCAAAAACGATTTAATTAATTGACATATAGTATTTTAAGATTAATGAAACCTTGAAAGCCTGATTTACGTTAAAAAAATAGATTCGTTTTCATTGGAAAGAGAGGGTTGCGATGAGGTTATTAACAATAATTATATGAAAAAAGAATAGATTAATTTGCATATTCATTTGATTAATGCTTACTTTGCATACATAACACTTAACAAGTTATCATTGGACCAGGTTTATTATAACAGAAAATATTCGGAAGCTAAACAGGTGAACAGAAAGAAATAAGCCTTTTGTGAAACTTTTTTTTGAAAAAAAGGTTTAAAAAGAGAATGAATTAATTTGCGAATTAGTTAATTTTGTTTTTATTTTGCCGTATGATTCCAAAACCAAACATTGATATCCGATTGGAGATTGCCAGATTCATCAGGCAGAGTTTCATCAATTACAAATAGAAAATGAGAATTTTCATACATTATATATATATAATCACTTAAATTTATCACTCATCAAAAACAAAAGGTAAACAATTTCGAAACTAAAAATTTAATGATCAGGGAAAAAATGAAAGTGGAGTTTACAGGGGTCAGCGAAAGAAAGGTTCCAATGATTTTCAGCAGTCCAGCCGTTTTGAAAGGATGCTGTCTTTCATCTTTGCGGAACCTGTCGGCTCCTGATTTCAGTTTCATCCTCTCGATATAATAATTTTTTGCGAAACAATTATTCATTAAACAACTTATTTTTTATGGAAACAATTTACAAACCAAAAAGATTGAGACGTGCCGGAGCGGTTATCGCAGCCCTTTTCACGATACTGCTTCTTAGCTCTTATGTTGCCGAGGCTCAGCTTCAAACCAGTCTCTATGTAGACATTGAGTGCTATGGCATCGTTAAAGCCAAGAATCCCGGTGACATTGAGGTTGTCGACGGGTACTTTAACGGGCCCTCGATCTGTGACGCTCCTCTGCTGGGCGAAAACGACGAGATCTGGGCACTGAAACCTGTTGCTTCAACCGGGTATTCTTTTGTCGGTTGGGCAACAACAGGGTATGACACCCCCCTGCCATACACGTTGGGTCCGCCACCTTATCCCCTGACCGGTAACCCCGATCCGGAAGGATTTACGTGGGCCATTACGATGGCAGGCGACAAACACGTCAAAGCAATTTTCGAAATGAATGATCTCCCGGATCCGGGTATGTTTATGTCCGACGGTTTTTCGATCAGGACCATACCGGGAACCGATGATGATGCGAAAGGTACACCTCTCATTGTGCCTTTGACAGCAACTTATCCCACCATCCCTGACAATGCCTATCCGGGTGTCAGGGCAGATGCCTTGTTAAGTACCGACCGCGAAGGCGGTTTCTCCGGTCTGAGAATACTGGATATCTCCCCTGCACCGGGAGTGGTTGGAACCATTGACCTGGGTACTGTAGCAGGTGTATATGGTGTATATGGAAATGATATCCTGCTCAGTGATATTTTTGATCTTGTAACGGTACCAAGCGACTTCATCGCTCCATTGCTTGAAGATGAAAGTGGTAAGACCATCAACTGGGTATTTACATTCGATGGGTTCATGGAAGCGGAAACCTTTACCGTAACCGTTTCTACCATAGCCTATAAGGATGCTGCTCTTGAATTCGGGGATGAATTGTGCGAGACCGTACTTGCATCCAGCGAATTCGATATCGAAGTGGCTGATGTTGAACAAACATTCACACCAGAACTTTCACCGATCATAGAATGTGGTGGTCCGTTCGAATTCTCCACTACCATCACCTATCCCACCATCTATAAGGTTGACCTGGCAGGCGAAATCCTGGCCAACGCCATTCTGAAGACCGACAAGGCCATTCCTGCCGGTGCAACGATCACCTGGACCTACACCCAGACCCCCGGCGGAAGCTTCGGTCCGGCAGTCTTTACAGTTGGTGTCGGAGGTATTCCGGCGAACACGCCTGTTTATTTGTCGAATGTTGTTGTGAACTCAGTTCCTGCCGGAGTGGCGCCAACACCGCTGCTTGGCCATAGTGAACTCGATATTGAATGGGAGTTTTCCATTGCCAACCTGCCATCGGGCAGCTACAACCTGACGGTACAGCCCATTGTTCAGCTGAATGCCGTTGATTATCCCTACGGTGAAGTGCTGAGCGTTGAGCTGATCAACCTGGATATCACTGCAAGTGTGAACATTGGCCCAACCGCGATCAGTGCCGTGACCAAGGCCCCGATCATTGTACCGGTCACCACGACGTTGGCTGCTCCTTTTTCAGCAGACCACGCGGGTATCATGCTCGATGGAAGAATTACCAAAACATCGGGTAACTTCCCATCAGGAATGGTGCTTTTGGGAGCCAGGTATGGTGCAACCAATCCTCCGACCAACACTATCACGATTATCGATGGTGTCCTCGGCGGAACATCCGGTAAGAAGTTCAGCCAGATGTTTGGTAGTCCGTTGATCTACCCGTACGATCTGACTGCAATTTCAGGTACGACTCTTTACTGGGAATTCGATATCGAAGGAGTTTCAGCTCCGGTTACCTTTGACATGGATGTTGAGCTGTTTACCTACTATGGCACCTCGCCCATCTGTATCGTTGGTACCGACAATGTTGACATTACCTTTGCCAATGCATCCTTTACGGCTACAACGCCCAATGACTATGTGTGCCTGAACGATATCATTCCCATAACGGTTACCTTCGATTTCCCGGCCATCGCCAGTATCGAACCCACAGCGTATGATATCTATACGGATGTCGTGATCAAGAATACGGCCCACGAAATTCCGGCCGGAACAACGATTGACTGGCACTATGGCGCCACCGCCAGTGGACTCTTCACGGTGGGAACAGCCCTGCCCGTGAATACGGAAACGATGTTGTCAGCCATCATCGCAGGCTCCACCAGCAAGGTGGGTACGGTACCTGACAAACTGATCAATGCAGTGGATGTTGCCTGGACCTTCAACTTCGTCATCCCCGGCAACTATGATCCGCCAACGGATCTGACCGGCGCAGCGAACAAGGGCGACTATACCCTGAACTTCAAGCCGATCGTCAAGCTGTTCGCGTATCCGAATTTCGTATACATGACCTCTCCTGACAGCAGGAATGTCAGCTTCACCATTGGTACCTATGCACTGACGATGGCGGCGGAACCCGATTATGCCGGAACAACAAATCCGGAAATTCCGGGACCTTACAACATTGGCTGTGGTACCCTGGTAAAAGTAATCGCAACACCTTCGGTGCTCGGTGGCTATTTCTTCGATGAATGGACGAGCGAAACGGACTGCGAAGAACCAGAAGGCCGTGACATACCTGCCTATGATAATTTTGCCGACTATGAAGCCAACCCGACCTGGTACAGGATGCCTCCGTGCAATGCCGAGGTAACCGCCCACTTCGACCAGGAAGAATATGAATTCGTTATCGGAGTTGCAGGTTGCGGACAGAAAGTGATCGTGTGGACCGACGGCGGAAGCACACCGTTCGAATTGACCGGTAACCGCGAGTGCGCCGATATCGAGCCCACCAGCGGCACCTTCCTCACCTTCACCCACGGTGAAACCGTTCTCCTCGAAGTCATCCCCACCACAGGCTGGACCTGGGGCGAATGGATCTTCTGCGATCCGGCTGATGACGGAGAACCCTTGGGGGATCCCGACTTTACCTATATAGGTTTGAACGATGCCGGACATCATGTTTATGAACTGGTGTTCCGCAGCGATAAGGAACTGAAGGCCCTCTTCCGTAAGAACCTTACGGCAAACATCGTCATCAACAACAAGATCTATGACGGAACGACTACTGCAACCATTGACCAGGAAGCCAGTACACTTACCGGTTATTCGACAACCTGCCCTGGCTATGACTGTACGGTTGATTTCGACTGGGTTGGCGTTGTGGCAAACTTTATTGATGAAAATACCACCTGGAACGGAACGATCTATCTCACCAAACAGGTGAACATCACAGGTCTGGAGCTCACAGGTATCGATGATTGCTACTACATCCTTGGCGCTACCACCTATGATCCGTTAACGGGTTATGGTGTTCCCGGCAGCACAGCGACCTCCGCAGCCAAGATCTTCCGCAAATGTGTGGATGTTTATGCAAAAGCTGATAATAAGATCTACGACGGAAATACCAATGCCGTTGTCAGCAAGAATGAACCTACACCTTATGATGGAGTAAACGATGGCTTCAAGGGATTCCTGGCTGGCGATAACGTTTCAGGTACCATTAATCCGGCCGGCACCTTTGCCAGCAAGAACATTGGTACGTGGAACGTAACTTACTCAGCCACCCTGAGCGGAACAGACGCTCCGAACTATGTGCTCAACTGTCCGGAAGGCGCCGGATATCCGGTGATACAGGCTACGATCAGCTGCAAATGGCTGACACTGCCCAACATCGTGATCGCCGACAAGCAATTTAACGGACAGGTTGAAGCAACTGTGTTATCCTATGGTGCATTGTCAGGACTCATTGCGGGTGAAACACTGGTTTACGTGACTCCGGCCGATCCGGCTGACGCGGAAGCCTACTTTGTGAATCCCTGGGTTGAAGATGACAAGGATGTTGAGATTGTAAACCTCGGACTATCCGGGGCACAATCGGGCAACTACTGCATCGGTGATCAAGGCGATGATGATGCCGACATTGTTGCGCCACCTTACGCGATGTTCGATCCGAGCTATCAGCTGAGCTGCGATCCGGAATGCGAACCCGACATTGTTGAAGTCCCCGTTGAAAGGACCTTTACCATTACGTTCAACCAGGATGTCTACAACTATATGGGTCAGCCCCTGCCAACCTCCGGCACCGGTCTGGGTAATTTCATCCGTCTTGAGAAGTACATCGTTGCGGGTGAACCTCCGTGCCACGAGTACATCTATCCTGATCCGGACAATTGGGCAACCGTTCCTTTCTGGTCCATCAGGGCAGGTCGGGTCATCACGGTCTACCCGGGTACACCGGAAAATGAAGTACGTGTTGATCTTCAGTGGAATAACTATTACAGGATCGTGTTTGGCGACATCTGGGCCCATAACAACATAACAGGTGATTTCCAGAGAGTAGAATACCGTCTTGATCAGGATGATTATGAGTTTGACGAAGAAGCCGCGTGTGCTTTCGAGCTTTCACGTCAGATCATCTTCAAGACCATTCCGCAGCTGATCTCACCAGTGGTTGAACCATCAGGGTGTGAAGATGTTGAAATTGCATACAATGCACCGATCAAGATCACCTTTGTGAATCCTGTGAAGTACACCAACGGGAATATGATCTCTGACCAGGTAGGTGAACCCACCCATAAGTTCGAGATTTGGGCAAGTCCGAAATACGGTCCGGAAGTATGGAAAAAGGTGATGTTCAAGGCCACTGCCTCTGAGTATGAAGAAGCTCTGCCTGGTTACCCGGGTACTTTTGGCCCGACGGTGATCACCCTTGTCCCGGAAGCCTTTGCAGGCAATGAAGAGTACTGGACGCATCCGTACAACCAGATGCTGCACTGCTATAATTATTATGTCCTGTTCCGCGACGGATTCATGGATAACGGAGCCGGCTTCATCGACATGACGGATGGAGGCAGAGTGGCAAGCGACGGACCAGGCGGTGGAGCAGACCTTGTCTGGTCGTGGTGCACCACCTGTAAGTTTGACATCACTGTTAGCTACTCGGCCAACAGCGGGCTGAAATTCCCGCCGAGCTGGGGTGCAGGCGATATCAACAATCTGTTCCTGAAAGAAGGTTCGGCAACACTGAAGAACCTGAACGTGGATGGCAGTGCGTATGGATCCTATGGAAAACAGCTGACCTACAAGGTCAATATGCTGCCTTATCCGCACGTGTATACGTTCAAGTCCAACATTGGTCAGGGGTACCATATCAATAACTGGACAAGAAACCTGACCACCTCGGTGTATTATAAATCCGGTTCAGGATGGAAATATCAGAACACCCTACCCGGTTTGGGATGGGAACTGTTCACCAACCAGAACCAGACACCTGCTGCACCGGCCTGGCCGACATCACATCCGTTCATTGACTGGACAGCCGATCCGGCAGTGCCGTTTGAAGGCTACAGGTTCAATGTGGATTATAACATCAACACCTACAACATCTATGCAAAAGCGGTCCCGTACCAGGACCCCAGCACCAGCGGTGTATCCTGGACAGGCAATACCAATTCATGGGTTGATTATGATACAAAGAACTATACCCACGGCAGTGCTGTTATGATCAAGGCAAAGGCAATGGATGGCTATTACAATACAAGCTGGTCGTATGCACCACCGTCCAGTGGTAAACAGCTGCCCGCTTCCGTACTGGCCACCATCGGACCAAACGATGTGACCAATTACACCTATGATCCTGAACTGCCAGCCAAACCGAACTTTGTAACTCCAAAAGAAGGTTTCATCACCTTTGATATGGTTGGCACGGATCCGGTACACGGCTACACCTATACAGTGGAAGCCAACTTTGCCAAGTTCTACCCGAGAATTGACGTTACGGTCGTTCCGGAAAGCCCTGACTGCAATTATGTAACCTATACGGCACAGTTCGTACAGGGACAGGATTGGGGCATCGTGTTTGCAGCACAGAATTATGCTGTCTTCAAATACGGGACACCTGTGACGCTCGAAACACACGAATGCGAATGCGGATGGATGTTCGATCATTTCGAGGTATGGGATGGAACCATGGTGGGCAGCGAGCGGCACTATGTGCTTTTCACGCCGACCGAATGGATGCCGGTCGAATCGAACCTCGACATCAAGGCCGTCTTCGTAAAGAAGCCGTACCACATCACCGCCGTTACAGATCCTAACACCAAGGGTTCAGTTTTGATCGAAGGTGAAAATTCCGATGGTGACTTTGTACAGCTGATTGATGCTGAAGCTACAGCAGGTGATTACTTCGACTTTGATACACCGCTGACACTGACCGTTTATCCTGAACCAGGATGGGAATGCGTTGGTTTCAACAACGATAATGTCTATCTGGTCGAGGAATACATTGACAGAAGTGTATGGAGCTACATAGTAGGTGACAACGACTGCGAACAGCCCTATGATCTGGTTGCAGAACTGGCATTGAGACAGTATGTGATCAAGGGATTGCCGTATTATAACAATACGCAGAATACGACCGGAGGTAAAGTGACCGGAGCGCCTGCTGGCACAGGATTGAACAAGTTCACAAACAATTCAACCGCTGGCACTGCAATCGGAACGTTCGAGCACTTCCAGCATCCGACGCCATTTACCCTTACAGCTACTGCGAATACCTATTATAAATTATCTCATTGGTATGATGTTGAAAATGGTGTCAGCCTCGGATCAGCCAATCCGCTGAGCCTGCCGATGGTCAATGCTGATCGCACGATCAGGGCAATCTTTGTCGTTGATCTGCCGACCTACGCGCTCACCGTGACGCATGATCCGGAAGTTGCTGGTGATGAATCCGTAACACAGAATGGTTATACAGCTTACGAACCCTATGCGTTCTACAAGCACAACCAGCTGAGCGGATTCCCGTCAGTCATTTCAGTGACAGCCATACCGGAGATCGGTTGGGAATTCGACTACTGGACATCTTCACTGTTCACGGGTAAGAATTATTCGAATCCGTATGTATTCAACATGCCGAACACTGCAGTGACGATGGTAGCCCATTACAAGAAGATCGATTACGAACTTGATCTTGTATGCCGCACATATCTGCGCCCTGTTGATCCGTGCAACTGCAACATCGTTGATTATGGCCTGCTGCTTGAGGATGTGACTCCTGGAAGCGATGGCATCTATAATTTCGGTGATGTTGTCACCCTGAAGGCAACCCCGATCCCCGGCTTCACGTTTGTGAACTGGATGGTCGGTACGCTGAGTGACCTGCCGGGTTGTGGCGAATTAGACAGAGACGGTGGGAACTGCATCCTGACCGGATGGCAGATCGACCCGGTACATGCACCGCGTCCATACCCGCAGACGATGACCTTTACGTACACCATTCCGGCACAGTGGGAAGAAACGGTTGTATTCTATGCTCTTGCAGTTGAAACCGCCTTCCCGCAGTATCCGATCTACTCCCTGACCACATCAGACAATCCTGATGGTTTTGGTAACACCTGGGGTGATGGAAACTATCCGGAAACCGTTGTTGCAATGGTCGATCAGGAGGAAACTACTCCGGGCTGGGGCTTCATGCACTGGGATGTGAATTATACCACTCAAGCTGAAGGTGTTAGCCCACTTGGCATCTACATGGATGAAAATAAGGTTGCCGTTGCTCATTATGAGCTGATCGAGTATGAACTTAACCTTGTTGCCATAGGTTGCGGTTCTGTCTATGCACAGGATTGGGACTATATGTACAATATCGAAGACGACCCGCTGCCAATCTCAGCAGAAGAAGATTGCTGCAACTATGAATTCGTGGGTTGGTTCTATGATTATAACTGCAATGTTCCTGTAACGGATGCTACCGGTACGCCTATCACGGCTCCGAATTTCGGCTGGATTCCTCAGCCTTATGACGTAACCATCTATGGCTTGTTCGAGGAAACCTACTTCGACGTTGAAATAACGATGGCGCGTGATGAGTGCGAAAGCGGACTGCTTCCCGCAGGATGTACTGCCGAAGTCATTTCCGGTTCCGGTCCTTATGCTCTGGATGAGGTTATCACTCTGCTGGCTACCCCGGGACCCGGATATGTATTCGATTACTGGGCAAATCCAATGTGCGAAGTTCTTGTTGAAGATGAGCAGTTCAATCATACGATCCTGTGCGAATGGAATGACTTCGTAGCAGTATTCGATGCCATACCTTATAATGTTACACTGACAGCGAATCCTACTGCCGGTGGTACGGTTGCAGGTGGCGGAATCTATTACATTGGCGACAATGTAACCGTAACTGCTACCCCAACGGTAGGCTGGGTATTCAATGGATGGTATCAGGGAACGACGCTTGTCTCCCCAAATCTGGCGTATAGCTTTGTCATGCCAGCTGCTAACGTAGCGCTTGAGGCGAAGTTTACGATCACTACGGTTACTTTGACTGTGACCATTGATGGACCGTCTTCATGCTCGGTGGTGGTAAAGAATGGTGCGACCGTTCTGACTCCTCCGTACACCGTTAATTACGGAACCGTGTTGACACTCGATCCGGAACCAAACGGACTGTTCCTGAACTGGACCGGTGACCTGACAGGTACGGCAAATCCTGCAAGCCTGACGATGAATGGCAACAAGACCGTTGTCGCTCACTTTGCAGCCTGCGATCCTGTCACCAACCTGGCTTCGACTACGACTGCCAAGACGGCTGAGGTGACCTGGACGACACCTGCCGGACAGACTGCCGAACTTCGCTACAAGAAAGCGGTAGGTGGAACCTGGACGGCATGGGCGGTTGCTGCTTCACCAAAGACGATCACAGGACTCACTCCGGGTACATTGTATAACGTTGAAGTTCGTACTGTTTGTGGTACAGGCATCTATGCTGAAGTAGTTGCAGGTACCTTCACCACCAAACTCCTGGGTGATGTGAACTGCGACGGCTTCCTCACCGTACTTGACGTTCAGATCCTGACCAACTACATCATGGGCAGTCAGGCCTGGACACAGTGTATCGGTGATGGTGGCGATATCAACGGCGACGGACAGATCAACGTACTCGATATTGTTGCCTTGATCAACATCATACTCGGACAGACAGG
This sequence comes from Bacteroidales bacterium, assembly GCA_035342335.1. Taxonomy (NCBI): domain Bacteria; kingdom Pseudomonadati; phylum Bacteroidota; class Bacteroidia; order Bacteroidales; species Bacteroidales bacterium. Next base: position 25,140 of record DAOQWY010000016.1, on the reverse strand, counting down.
AAAGGCATCTGTGATGTCGATCCCGGCTGATATCTATCTGGCTTCCGACGGCATCATGTTCAACAGCGACGGAACCGTTTCCGGTCTGCAGTTCGAACTTGAAGGACCGCAGGTCAGCAATCTTAAGCTCACACTGGCCCTTGCAGGCTATGAACTTACTTACTCCGTGGAAGGCAATACCCTTACCGGTATGATCTATAACCTTGACAATGAACCCATACCGGCCGGCATGATCAATCTGATCAGCATGGCAGCGGAAGGAACCATTGAATGGGGTAATGTGATCGGTGCCAACTACGGCGAAAACGAAGTTCAGGTGACCAAGCACGGTGCTCTCAGCGATGCATTCAGCCTGATGGCGTACCCGAACCCCACCAGGGGCGAGATCAACGCACTGTTCAATGTACCGGCCAATGCAAAGGTGAACATTCGTCTGCTCGACTTCTCCGGAAGAGTGATCAGTGAACTTACTGATGCCATCTATGACTACGGTGAGCACCTGATCAACTGGACCGATGCCCAGACCCTGACCACAGGGCTGTACATTCTACAAATGAATGCTATAACAGAAGACGCTTCTCACCAGGTTTACAGGCAGGAAGTGAAAGTAGTAATCATTAAGTAGTTGATAATGAGTCATGTTCCTGATCTTTAATACCTAGATCAAATACCAGTCTGCCGGCCGCCCGCTTCGCGGAGGCCGGCACGCTGGTTCTTAGACCTCTTGAAATCATATAATCCAATTGTGCAGGAACAAGTCAATTCCATAACCTAAGAAACAATTAACACAATAGCCATGAAGATAATACGACTATTATTGATCACCTTGCTTTCATTTAGCAGCTTATTACTGCTGAGCCAAAGCAATGTGTTGAGTCTCAACGACGTTGAAACGGACTGTGGGAGTCCTTTGACGGTGGAAGTCGAGATCACCAATACTGATGCTTTTGCCGGTTTTCAGTTTGACCTTGTCCTGCCAACTGGATTCTCACTCCAGCCAGGTTCACTTGTCCTCTACCGAAATGTTCCTGGCGTTCATAGCGGACTTGCCAACCAAATTGGGAGCAGGGTCCGGGTGCTGGTCTATTCATTTCCAGCCACCGCTTTCAGCGGTAACTCGGGTATCGTTGCTACGTTTATTTTAAATACACCAGCGATTCCCGGAACCTATCCCCTGGAGATCTACGATGTTCCAGGGGCCTATATGCCGACCATCAGTAACCTGCTTGGCCAGAACATCATCACCGGCTGGGAGGACGGCACAGCAACTTTAATCTGTGAACCTCAGGGTTTTGATGTTTCGGTTGGAGTATCACCGGTAGGAGCAGGTACGGTTACAGGTGCAGGTGAATACGATGCAGGTGAACAGGTGACCGTTGCTGCAACTGCAGCTGCAGGTTATCTTTTCGTAAACTGGACCGATGGTGGTGACGTAGTCAGCACCAGCAGCACGTACACCTTTATGATGCCGGCCGAAGACGTAGCCCTGACTGCCAACTTCACTCCTATCCCGACCTATACGGTCACCGTGAACGTGGTCCCGGCAGGAGCCGGATCAGTTACCGGTTCAGGCGTCTATGAAGAGGGTGATCCGGTGACACTGACTGCCTCAGCGGCCGTGGGTTACCTTTTTGTAAACTGGACGGATTCCGAAGGAGTGGTCAGCACGGCCAACCCTTATGCGTTCGCAATGCCCGCCGAGAATCTTGTCCTGACGGCAAATTTTGCAACCGTTCCCACCTTTACGGTCGTCGTCGATATTGTTCCGGTGGGTGCAGGGACAGTAACAGGTGCAGGCGCCTATGAAGAGGGTGAGCAGGTCACGCTGACAGCCTCAGCCGGAACGGGCTACAGCTTTGTAAACTGGACCGAGGATGGAGGAGTCGTCAGTACCGCCAACCCGTATGTATTCGACATGCCGGCTGAGAACCTGTTTCTCACGGCCAATTTTGCTGTCATCCCAACCTACGAAGTGATCCTTGGAGTTGATCCGGCTGGTGCCGGAACTGCCCTGGGCGCAGGGATGTACCAGGAAAATCAGTCTGTTACGGTCATGGCCATGGCCAATCCGGGATATCAGTTCGTGAACTGGACAGATGAAGCGGACATCGTTGTCAGTGCCGCCAATCCGTACGTCTTTCCCATGCCGGACGAAGCCGTAGAACTTACTGCGAATTTTACGGAAGTCACAGAGACATTCGATGTTACGTTCAACATAGATATGACCGGTGCTGCCGGATTCAACCCTGCCACCGATGATGTGTACCTGAGCGGGACATTCAATGGATGGACTGTACCTCCGACTGATCCGGAATATGAAATGTTCCCGGAATCTGCCGGATCGTGGATCTACACACTGACTCTGCAACTTCCCTTTGGAACTTACGAGTACAAGTATTATTATATGGATGGGACCACACCTGTACCAGAAACACTTGTGAATGACAGGATAGCTGTCGTTGAAGATGATATAGAGCTCAATGATGTATGGGGTGCCCTTTCCAATATTGCCATTCTGCACGATGCATCCGTTTACACGGATGCAGACGACATTACGGTCGATCTAGAGATCCTCAACAGCAGTGTATTTGTCGCTTTCCAGTTCGATATTCCCCTGCCGGCCGGTTTCACGTATCAGGCGGGTAGTATAGAATTTTCGGGACGTGAGGCGGATCATACCATAAACGCTGCAGTTCTGGGGGGAAATGTTCTCCGGATCCTGGCTTCCTCGCTGACACAGGCTCCGTTCACAGGCAACAACGGGAATGTATGTTCCTTTGTCCTTGATTTTACGGCAGGCCCGGGGGCCTATCCCATCACGTTCGACCAGGCCATCATCAGTGATGCCCTGATGAACAACGTGCTTACCGGTACGGACAACGGAGTGCTGACGATCCTGCCCCACGTGAATGTGATCCAGGTCGTGGATACCGAGGTGCTGACCGGAAATCCTATGACAGTTCCCGTGGCGATCAACAACACACAGGAATTTGTGGCCTTCCAGTGCACCATTCAGTTGCCTGTTGGGTTCTCCTATGTAACCGGAAGCGTCGTCCTGGATCCTGACAGAGTCGTGGATCATACAATTGTCCCATCCTATAACGGTGCTACGAGGCAATTGACGTTACTAGCCACTTCTCTGACGAATACGCCATTTTTGGGCAATGAAGGTAACATTGCCACGTTCATTGTCAACACACCTCCGAATCCCGGCCCCGATCCCGATTTGTACGATGCTACGATCAGTAATCCCTTCATTTCGGATGCCGATGCCCAGAACATTTGTTCAGGTGTGGACAATGGCGTGCTGACCATTCTGGCACAACAGAATATCATTGAGATCCTGGATGCCTCAGGTCTGTGTAACAGAGACCTCACCATCGAGGTGGCGATCACCAACAGCCAGGAGTTTGCCGGTTTCCAGCTGGATGTTCCTTTACCAGCCGGATTCACATATGTTCCTGGCAGCGTTGCCCTTGATCCTGACCGAAAGGGTGTCAACCATACCATCGTTGGCTCGGTCCTCCCTGGCAACATCCTGCGCATCATCAGCTTTGCGAATCCCAATGAGCTCTTCCTGGGAAATTCGGGAACCATCGCCACTTTTGTGGTCCATACATCCACGATCCCGGGTACCTACCCGGCTCCTGTTGTGAATGGCCACATCAGCGATATAACCGGATTGCTGGAACTGATCACCGGAACCATTGACGGAGAGATTACCATCGAAAACCAGAACCTGTTTATCCTGCACGATGCTTCACAGCTGGTGGATCATCCCGTGACCATTGAAGCAGAAATCGACAATACCCAGGATTTTGTGGCCTTCCAGGCCGACATTGCCATTCCGGCCGGATTTACCTATGTGAACGGAAGCGCAGTGCTGGATGCTGACCGTAAGGTTGATCATGAGATCTTCGCACAGGTCATGCCAGGCAATATTCTCAGGGTGATTGCCTCTTCTCTGACGAATGAACCGTTCTTGGGCTTTAACGGCACAATCTTTACGTTTGTGCTGAACACACCCAATTTGCCCGGTCCCTACAACCTGAATTTCAACACCGTTGCTCCCTATAATATTGTCATTATCAGCAGCCCGGCACCTCCGGTCAACTTGCTGACGGGGACCGACAACGGTGTGATCACACTTTTACCGGATGTCAACTGTCCGGACGATTTCGAAGTGTGTATCGATGCAGAACCGTTCATTTTGACGGGAGGTACACCGGTGGGCGGTATATACACGGGTCCCGGCGTTTCCGGCGGGATGTTCTATCCGGCCATAGCAGGAGCAGGGATCCACGAGATCACCTATACTTATACCTATCCGAACCTGATCAGCGGGTCCTGTACCTTTGAAATCACCGTGAATCCATTACCGGTCGTCACCTGTCCGGAGAATTTCTCCGTATGCCTGGAGGCTGAGCCGTGGATGCTTTACGGCGGACTGCCTGAAGGTGGTGAGTATACTGGCACAGGAGTGAGTGGCGGGATGTTTGATCCGGAAGTGGCAGGCCCGGGTGACCACGTGATCACCTATACCTACACTGATGAAAACACATGCGTCAATTTCTGTACCTTCACCATTCACGTATATGAACTATTTGAAGCCAGCATTGCTGCCGACCAGACCATCTGTTACGATTCTGTTCCGGAAGCTCTGACTTCAACCGTCACTGGTGGAGCAGGGATTTATACGTACCAGTGGTGGATCTATGACGAAGAACCTGTTGAAGAAATCGAAGGGGCCACCGAAGCCACCTATCAGCCTCCGGCATTGTTCGAGACCACGAGCTATGTACTGCAAGTCTTCGACGAATGCGGCATGATCATCACCGATCCGGTGACCATCACGGTCTATGGTGAGTTGCTGGTGACTATTGCTGCTGATCAGACCATTTGTTACGACAGCATTCCGGCTGCACTCACCTCCGTGGTGAGCGGTGGAGCTGAAAACTATATCTATCAGTGGTGGACATACGATGACGGTCCGTTAGCGCCTATCGAAGGAGCCACGGAAGATACGTATCAGCCTCCGGCGTTGCAGGAAACCACAAGCTATGTGCTTCAACTGTTTGACGACTGTGGGATGATCATATCGGATCCTGTGACTATCACAGTATACGATGAGTTCCTGGTGAGCATTGCAGAAGATCAGACCATCTGTTACGATAGCATTCCGGAAGCCCTTACTTCCATCGTCAGCGGTGGTGCGGGTAATTATACCTACCAGTGGTGGATCTATGATGACGGTCCGTTAGCGCCCATTGAGGATGCCACGGAAGATACGTATCAGCCTCCGGCGTTGCAGGAAACCACAAGCTATGTGCTCCAGGTGTTTGACGACTGCGGAATGATCATTACCAATCCGGTAACGATTACCGTATATGAAGAATTGCTCAGTACCATTGCCGCTGACCAGGTCATCTGTTATAATACGGTTCCTGAATTACTGACATCGACCACCACAGGTGGTAATGGCGAATATTTGTATCACTGGGAGCATTCAACCGACGGTGTTGAGTTCCAGGTGATCGAAGGGGCTCATGCTTCAACCTATCAGCCCTCCGCATTGACCCAAACCACTTATTACAGGCTTCTTGTTGACGACACATACGATTGCGGACCCATAACCACCAATATCGTGACCATCACAGTATTGGAGGATCTGGCGGTTACGATTGCCGCTGACCAGGAGATCTGCAATGCATCGCAGCCGGAACCACTGACCTCCGAGGTAACAGGCGGTGACGGTGAATATACCTATCAATGGCAGATGTCCGAGAATGGTGAAGTATGGACAGCCATTGGCGGAGCCGTGAGCCCTACTTACCAGCCTGGCATTTTGATTGGGACAACCTATTATAATGTTGTCGTTGATGACGGACACGGTTGCGGCCCCGTAACCAGCAATGCTGTTACGATCACCGTGTACGATGTCATCGAAGTTACCATTGCCGCTGACCAGGAGATCTGCAATGCCACGCAGCCAGAACCACTGACCTCTGTGGTGACCGGCGGTGACGGTGCCTATACCTATCTATGGCAGATGTCGGAGGATGGCGAAGTCTGGACAGCCATTGGTGGAGCCATCAGCCCCACTTACGAACCTGGCATTCTGATCGGGACTACCTATTATAATGTCGTTGTTGACGACGGACACGGTTGCGGTCCTGTAATCAGCAATACCGTTACGATTATCGTATATGACGTTCTGGCAGGCAGTATCGCGGAAGATCAGGTCATCTGCTACAATACGGCACCAGAGCTTCTTACCTCTACGGTAACCGGTGGTGCGGGCGACTACGAGTATCAGTGGCAGGTGTTCATCGAAGGTGAAGAGGAATTTGAAGATGACTACAGCTATGGCTATCCTGACCTGACAGATCCTTATGCCTATGAGTCCGATTCGTGGATTGAAATCGGATGGGCGCAGAATGTAGTCCCGCCGGCAGAAGATGTGGTTGTTGCCAATGTTAAGGTAACGGCCGACCAGATCTGTTCCGATTACTGGTACAGCGAAGTTTCCATGTACCTGAAATCCCCTGCGGGAACATCAGTCCTGATCTGGAGTGGTTTTGCCAATAACGGATGCACCACTGATTTCGTCTTCACGACTGACGCATTCGATGGCGAGCAATCTGCCGGACAATGGCTGGTCTACTTTATTGACAGCTATGGTGATGGCGGTGGCACAGCCGTTGGTGTGGAGGTGACCATTGAGTACACCTATATCATCAGCGGTGTCTGGATGGATATCACCGGTGCCACAGGAGCAACTTACCAGCCTGGCGTACTGACCGACACAACCATGTACAAATTGTACGTGACGGATTATTGTGGAGAGATCTTCACCGAGCCGGTGACGATCAGCGTAACTCCGCTGCCAACAGCCGATGCCGGTGAAGATGACGAATTCTGTGAAAACCAGTCCTACACACTGAACGGAACAGCCACCAACTACAGTTCGGTGCTGTGGACGACAGCAGGTGACGGTACGTTTGACGACGCCACGCTGCTTGCTGCGACCTATACACCAGGTGATGCCGATATCGTTGACGGTGAAGTGGTGCTGACCCTGACTGCGTTTGCAATGAATGAGTGCCCGGATGTAGCTATAGATCAAGTTACTCTTGAAATCGGATTGCTTCCCACTGTGAATGCCGGAGATGACGGAGTTGCCTGTGAAGACGGCTACTATCAGACACTGGGTTGGACAACCAATGCATGGACCACACTCTGGACAACTTCAGGAGACGGTTATTTTGTCGATCCGACTTCCACCTTTACGCAGTACTGGCCCGGCAGTGCGGACATTGCCGCCGGATCTGCCGTTCTGACGCTGACAGCAAATCCTGTTCCTCCGTGTACAGAACCCGTGAGCGATCAGGTTGTTGTTACCTTTGTTGAGCAGCCAACCGCCAATGCTGGTCCGAATGCCACAATCTGTGGCACAGGAACGCATACGCTCAATGGCACTGCAGCGAATTACAGCAGTCTTACCTGGACGACATCGGGAGATGGCACCTTCAGCAATACGCATATTCTGAATCCTGTCTATACACCGGGTGCCGGTGATATTGCCAGCGGTTCAGCCACGCTGACACTGACGGCTTATGCGATTGCCCCGTGCTCCAATAATGCAACGGATGCCATGACCCTGACCATCATCGGCGTGCCTCAGGCCTTTGCAGGCCCGGACGGCGCTGTTTGCGCGGGCAATGACTATGTGCTGAACGGAGCCACTGCTTCAGGTTATGGCTCCCTGCTGTGGACAACAAGCGGTTCAGGTACCTTTGTCAATCCGAACATGATCGTGGCAACCTATCAGCCGAGTGCGGGTGATATTGCCGACGGCGTGGTCGTTTTGACACTGACTGCCTATGCACAGCCTCCATGCGGAGGTATGGCAACCGATGCCATGACACTGACGATCACCACAGCACCGTCAGCCTTTGCGGGTGACGATTTCGCCATCTGTTCAACGGAAGAAGCACAACTGGAAGGTACAGCGGATAATTACGCATCCTTGAAATGGACCTCTTCAGGCGACGGAACCTTCAGCAATGCCAATATTCTGGATCCGGTCTACACACCGGGTACCCTTGACTTGCTGGCAGGAACGGTTGACCTGACGCTGACAGCTTACGCCGAGGCACCTTGCGGTGAAGACGCTACGGATCAGCTTGTCCTGACCATCGCAGCAGCAGCGTTTGCCAATGCGGGTCCCGATGATAAGATCTGTGCAAATGAACTGTATCAGCTTAGCGGAGTGGCCGGTGGCTTCTTCTACACAGAATGGACTTCTTCAGGCGACGGTAAGTTCAACGACAACACGTTGCTGAACGCCACCTATGAACCCGGTACAAGCGATATCCTTCTGGGTTATGTCAATCTGACGCTGACTGCCTGGCCGATTGATCCGTGTCCGGATCCTGCCAGCGACATGATGGTATTGCTCATTGATCCTATACCGGCTATCCCCGGAATCCCGTCGGGAGCTGATACCGTCTGCGTCCTCACAACGGATACCACCTGGTATCAAACCATCGGAGCCGCAAATGCCCTGTCCTATGTGTGGGATATCTTCCCGGCAGAAGCAGGTACGATCTCCGGGGAGGGTACCATTGGCGTTGTGGATTGGAGCGGTGAATATTTCGGACCGGTCTTCATCAAGGTGAAGGGCGTGAACGATTGCGGTGAGGGTGACTACAGCGATGCCTTGATTGTTGTGGCAGATCCCTGCCCGGGAATTCCAGGCAAACCTGCAGCCGAACTTACCGTGAATGTCTATCCCAACCCGTCGGATGCGAAGTTCAATGTGAAGATAACGAACATCACAGGCAAACTGGAGCTGTCGTTGATGGACATCACCGGTCAGATCCTGAAACAGGAAACGGTCGAAAGCATCAACGGCTTCTACAAGACCGAAATTGACATTGCAACTTATCCCAAGGGAGTTTACTTCCTGAGACTCTACGGAGATGATATCTCCAAGGTGGAGCGTCTCATCCTGCGGTAAGACCGCAAAAAATAAAAAAAGAAGGCATCCGTTCGGGTGCCTTCTTTTTTTATTGTGATCCAGCCGGGATTCGAACCCGGGACCCACGGCTTAAAAGGCCGTTGCTCTACCTGCTGAGCTACTGAATCTCCTTTTTAGAAAAGGTTTGCAAAATTAGAATATATTCCTGGATATTACAACCTTAAATTTTCCCCTTTCCTTCCCTGATCACCCAAACCTCCTCACCCGTACAGTCAAGGATGGTCGATGGCTGATTGTCGCCGTAGCCACCATCAATCACGATATCGACAAGATCCTTGAATTTTTCATGGATCAGCTCGGGATCGGTTGTATATTCAAGGATTTCGTCTTCATCATACACAGAGGTGGATAAGATCGGATGGCCGAGCTCCTTTACAATCTCAACCGGGATCTTGTTGTCGGGTACCCTGATGCCAACCGTCTTTTTCTTACTTTGAAAAATCTTCGGGACATTGCTGTTGGCATTGAGAATGAACGTAAAGGGACCGGGCAGGGTTGCCTTCATCAACTTATATACGGAATTGTTCAATGGCCTGGCATAATCAGCCAGGTTACTGAGATCGTGGCAGATGAACGAGAAGTTGGCCTTTTCTTTTTTGATCCCCTTTATCCGTGCAACTCGTTCGATAGCCTTGCTTTGGTAAATGTCACAGCCAAGGCCATAGACCGTATCGGTGGGAAAAATGACCACTCCAGCGTCATTCAGGCAGTCCACCACCATTTTAATTTGCCTGGCACTCGGATTTTCAGGATGAATATGCAGTAACATTGGCAAGATTTTGTGAAAAAGGGTAAGCTCCTTATATCGCACCGCTCAACCACCTACCCTTGCTTCCTTCCGAACCTGGGGGAGTTCAGTAGGAGCTGGCCGTATAAGACTTACCCGGTACAAAGATACGATTTCCGGAGGGAATTTTATTAAACAATAGAAATTTTATATGGCATGAAGTTTTTTACCTTTGTTTAAAAAATGGTTGAGAGATGAAGGTTAAGATGTCGGTTTGGTTTAGAGGTGAAGTTCAGGGCCACTCTAAACATAACCCCTAATCCAAACAGGCCGCCTTACCCTTACCCCTAAACCACAAAAAAATATCAACCTTAAGAACGAAAACATGGAAACACAACCCCGCTCTTTGCTTGTTCATTCCCTGATCTATGGTCTGATCCTGGGTGCGCTGCTCATTGTCGTCAGCCTGATCTATTACATTTTGGATGTCAATATGTTTGGCTTGGGCTTCATATTCCTGAACCTGTTCATCATGCTCGCTGTCGTGATCGTTGTCATGCTCCTGGGAGCAAAATCCTTCCGCGACAAGTACCTTGGGGGAAAGATCGATTTCAAACAGTGTTTTTTCATCGGATTGATCATTGGACTGGTAGGTTTTATCATTTCCGTTTTGTATAACTTTATTTTCATGTCGTATATCGAACCTGGGATGATGGAAGAGAGCGTCAACCAATTCATCGAAAAGTGGGGTGACAAGATGACGGAGGAGCAACTGGACGATGCCATCAATAAGATGCAGAGCCGGCTGACCCCGGCATCCCAGATCCGTAGCGGCGCGACCAGCGGCATCATCATGTCGGTGCTGTTCTCCCTGATCGTATCCTTGTTTGTGAAAAAAGACACAGCAGCCAGCGATTTAACCTGATTATTCCGGCGAACATGGACCTGTCAGTCATCATCCCTCTTTACAACGAACAGGACTCGTTAAGCGAGCTGGCCTCCTGGATCACCTCAGCGCTCCGGGACCGAAAACTTTCTTACGAGGTCCTGTTCATAGATGACGGGAGCACGGACCGGTCCTGGGAGATCATCGAGCGGCTCAGCACCGGCGATGAACATTTCAAAGGGATCCGGTTCCGGCGGAATTATGGTAAGTCAGCCGCACTGAATCAGGGATTCCAGGCATGTTCGGGCGATGTGGTCATAACGATGGATGCTGATCTGCAGGACTCTCCCGATGAGATTCCGGCGTTATACGCCATGATTGCGACCCAGGGGTACGATCTGGTTTCCGGGTGGAAAAAGCGGAGATATGATCCTTTCATAAAACGGATGTCATCCAGGCTATACAATTGGACCACGCGGAGAATGTCGGGATTGAAACTGCATGATATGAACTGCGGACTGAAAGCGTATCATAAGGACGTGATCAAGAACATTGAAGTTCATGGTGACATGCACCGGTATATTCCGGTCATTGCCTACTGGGCTGGATTTCGCAGGATAGGGGAGAAGGTGGTGGCTCATCGCAAACGAAAGTATGGGGTAACCAAATTCGGCGTGGATCGTTTCATGAAAGGTTACCTCGACCTGCTTTCCATAACGTTTGTATCACGGTTTGGACGCAGACCCATGCACCTGTTCGGAACCATCGGAACGATCATGTTCGTGGTTGGTTTGCTGGCAGCCATCTATCTTGGAGCCCAGAAGATCTATAACCTGAACCATGGCATCCGGTCCATGCTGATCGCCGACAGTCCCTATTTTTTCATTTCTCTGGCCGCCATGATCATCGGAACTCAGTTGTTTCTGACCGGTTTTCTTGCGGAGATGCTTTCAAGAAGTACCAGCGAAAAAAAAACTTACCTGATTAAAGAAAAAACCGGTTATACGGATAAATCGTAGCTGGTTTTCCACAAAACTCCTGTTTGTATGAAATCAGGTAAAAAAATAATCATCATCGGTTCAGCACACCCTTTACGGGGAGGAGGGATTTCCACCTTCAATGAGCGCCTTGCACAGGCTTTCATGGAACGGGGAGATGAGACAGTGATCTTTTCGTTTCGGTTACAATATCCGTCCATTTTTTTTCCCGGAAAGACTCAATGGACGACCGAGCCACCCCCGGAAGGACTGGATATCCGGGCCAGGATCAACTCGGTGAATCCGTTCAACTGGATACGTACAGGGAGGGAGATCAGCCGGTTGCGTCCCGACCTTGTCATCATCCGTTTTTGGCTGCCCTTCCTTGGCCCCTGTCTGGGAGTCCTGGCACGCATTATTAAACGGAACAGGATCACCCGGATCATAACCATTGCTGATAACATCATCCCACATGAACGGAAACTCTTCGACCAGTTCCTGACAGCCTTTTATGTCAAAAGCTCCGATGGATTTGTCTTCATGTCGCGTTCAGTTATGCAGGACCTGGATCGCTTTGACAGGAATAAACCCCGAAGATATTGTCCTCACCCGCTCTATGATGTCTATGGAACCTGTTTTAACAGGCAAACGGCTTGTGAGATGCTGGGTATCGATCAGAAATACCATTATTTGCTGTTTTTTGGCTTTATCAGAGAATATAAAGGGTTGGACATACTTTTACATGCCCTGGGGAACAAGCGTCTTAAATCGCTTCCTGTTCGCTTGCTCCTTGCCGGGGAGTATTATACCGATCCTGAACCGTATGAGCAGATCATTGAGCAGCATCAGATTGGTGACAGGATCTTGAAATTTACCCAATTTATCCCCAATAGCGAAGTTGGTACGTATTTTTGTGCTGCCGATCTGGTTGTTCAACCTTATAAAAGTGCAACCCAAAGTGGTGTAACTCAGGTAGCCTATTATTTTGATAAACCGATGATCATTACCAATGTGGGAGGGTTGGCAGAGATGGTTCCTGACCGTAAGGCTGGGTATGTGGTTGATCCCGATCCTGACAAGGTTGCCGAAGCGATCGAGGATTTTTTTGTAAACAAGCGGGAAAAAGAATTTGTGCCGTTTGTCAGGGAAGCGAAAAAGAAGTATTCATGGGAAAACATGCTCTTGTCCATTACCGAACTTGAGAAAGAGATTGAAAACCGAAAAGACCCTGGTTCATGATCCGAAGTAAGGCACCTCTGCGCATAAGCCTGGCAGGCGGTGGCACCGACCTTGAAGCGTACGCTGAACGCTATGGAGGAGCCGTCCTGAACGCTACGATCAGCATGTATGCCTATGCAACCATTCTGCCCAGAGCTGACGGTCGCATCGTGATCCGTGCCATCGACAGAAACATTGAGCTGGACACCGCAATGGCTGAAGAGATCGAAACGAAGGAAGGACTTTACCTGCATGCTGGTGTCTATCACCGGATCGTAAAGGAGTTCACAAAGAGGCCGCTTGGATTTGAGCTCACTACGCTTGTTGATGCTCCTCCTGGCTCCGGGCTGGGATCTTCGTCGACCCTCGTGGTGACCATTCTCGGGGCATTTACCCAATGGCTGCGGCTTCCTCTGGGAGAATATGACATCGCACAAATGGCCTATGAGATCGAACGCATCGACCTGAAACTATCCGGCGGCAAGCAGGACCAGTATGCCGCAACCTTTGGAGGCGTCAACTTCATGGAGTTTTATAAAGATAATAAAGTGATCGTCAATCCATTACGTATCAATGAGTCCTACCTGAACGAGCTGTCTTATAACCTCATTCTGTATAACACTGAAGTATCCCGGCTTTCCTCACAGATCATCGAAACACAGCAGAAGAATGTGCTGGAGAATAAAGTGTCGGCCATTGAGGCCATGCATGGGATCAAGGAGCAGGCGATCATGATGAAAGAAGTCCTGCTCAGGGGAGAATTCGAGAAGATCGGGGAGATCCTTGATTTTGGCTGGCATCACAAGAAAAAAATGGCTTCAGGGATAACGAATCCCTACCTTGATGAGATCTATGACACTGCCATGAAATCGGGTGCTACGGGAGGGAAGATCTCGGGCGCAGGGGGCGGGGGATTTATGGTACTTTACTGTCCCAACAATACACGGGGAGAGGTTATCCGTGCCCTCCAGCGTTTTGGCGGGCAGGTAAAACGATACGAGTACACAACATCGGGACTGACGACTTGGAGGAGTCAATGAAACAGCGATTCATTAATACGCACAATATGCTGATCAGCAACATCATACAGGAATCCATTCAAGTCAAGGAACGGATCCTTGGGGATTCCCGGCTTTTAAATACAATTGGTGAAGTAGCTACCGTTTGCACAACTACCCTGCGGGAGGGAGGTAAGGTATTTTTTTGCGGGAATGGTGGCAGCGCAGCCGATGCACAGCACCTCGCTGCTGAACTTTCCGGACGGTTCTATTATGACAGGCCACCTCTGCCCGCCGAAGCGCTCAGCGTCAACACTTCCTACCTGACGGCGGTCGCCAATGATTATTCGTTCGATGAGGTATTTTCCCGCCTTCTCAAGGGTTCAGGCAGGCCAGGCGATCTTCTTGTTGCCCTGTCAACATCCGGAAATTCGGGGAATGTGATCAATGCTTTGCTTACAGCAAGGGAATCGGGAATGATCACGGTAGGACTGACCGGTGCTACCGGTGGTAAAATGAAGCTGCTGTGCGATTACCTGATCAACGTGCCGTCGGATGATACACCCCGTATCCAGGAAGCCCATATTCTGATTGGTCATATCCTCTGTCAGCTGATTGAATCAAGCCTGTTTCCCCGATGATCCCTGAAGTCATCATTCTTGCCGGCGGACTGGGAACACGGCTTAAACCAATTCTTCAGGATACGCCCAAGCCCATGGCACTGATCCGGGGGAAGCCCTTTCTGGGTTACATCCTGGATCAGATCCGGGAATGGGGAATCCACAGGGTCATCCTTTCCGTGGGATATCAATACCAGGATATCCAGTCCTTTTTTTCAACGAGACAGGGAGAGGTTGAGATTATTTATTCCATAGAAAATGAGTTACTTGGAACCGGTGGCGGAATCCTGAACGCCCTGGACCGGACCATTGGGAACGATGTTTTGGTATTGAATGGGGATTCGATGTACAGGATCGGCCTGCAGTCATTTGTTGAGTTTCACACGGCCAGGCACGCCTCGATGAGCATTGCTCTTCTCCACAAGGCGGAAACGCATCGATACGGCTTGGTTGAATTGAATGATCAGCAGCAGGTGACCGGATTTACAGAGAAGAACAGGATCTCTGGTGGCGGATGGATCAATGGAGGCATCTATATGATCAACAGAGACTTTTTCCGGCAGCACAGTCCGGGAGAACGATTCTCGCTGGAAAAGGACTTTTTTCCCCGTTGCGTGCATACGAAACAAATCTACGGTTACCCTGCCAATGGATATTTCATTGATATCGGCACACCTGAATCCTTGAAAAGGGCACAGCATGAGTTTGAGCAATTTGAACATTGACAGGGGATGGACCCTTTTTCTCGACCGTGACGGGATCATCAACCGGCTCCGGGTGGATGATTATGTCAAAAGCTGGGATGAGTTTGAGTTTCTGCCCGGCGTTCTCAAAGCAATACCCGTATTGAATGCCCTTTTTGAACGTCTCATCATCATCACCAACCAGCAGGGGATCGGTAAAGGCGTTGTCAAGCAATCAGCGGTGGAAGAGGTGCACAAAAAGATGCTGAAGATGATCCTGAAAGCGGGAGGAAAGATCCACGGGATCTATGTTTGTCCGTATCTTGAAAGGGAACATCACCCGTGCCGTAAACCCGACACGGGTATGGCTCTTCAGGCGAAGAGCGATTTTCCCCGGATTGATTTCAAACGAAGCATCATGCTGGGTGATTCGGCAAGCGATATGGAACTTGGCCGAAGGTTGGGAATGATTAATATATTGATTGTTAATAATATACAAAATACAATCATCAATAAGAATCTGTATGACTTCACCTATCCGGATCTTTTTTCATTTAGCGAGGAGATTAAAAAATATTACCTTTGACATTTGAAGAACTCGTTTTACCGTAAATTTCCCGCCCCGGTTTGAAGCCTGTTATCATATTCCTGATCTTTCTTGCTTATACGGCATTGTTGTTCTTTGTCACCTGGCTGACGGCAAGACGTGCCACGAACCGTGCCTTTTACATCGGGAACAAGGAATCCCCCTGGTATGTGGTTGCCTACGGTATGATCGGGGCATCCCTTTCAGGCGTGACCTTTATGTCGATACCGGGTTATGTCGGGGATACACAGTTCTCCTATATGATGGTGGTATTTGGATACCTCATAGGTTATTTCACCATTGCCACAGTTTTGTTGCCGTTGTATTACCGACTCAATCTGACCTCCATTTATACCTATCTGGAACAGCGTTTCGGATTCTGGTCCTACAAAACCGGGGCTTTTTTTTTCCTGTTATCCCGGACGATCGGTGCATCCTTTCGTATGTTTTTGGTTGTCAATGTATTGCAAATATTTGTCTTTGATGCATGGGGCATTCCATTTGCGGTGACCACAGCGATTTTTATCATCCTTATCCTTCTGTATACCTTCAAGGGAGGCATAAAAACCATTATCTGGACGGATACGGTACAGACCACCTTCATGCTCCTGGCGCTTATGGTATCCATTTATTTGATCATGAAGAGCATGAACCTGGATCTGGGATCCATGATCCGGAAGGTAACCGGGAGTGATTACAGCCAGATGGTTTTCCACGACTGGCATGACCGCCGTAATTTCATGAAGCAGTTTTTGAGCGGGATCTTCATTGCCATCTGCATGACGGGGCTCGATCAGGAAATGATGCAAAAGAACCTGAGCTGCCGGTCGTTGAAGGAGGCTCAGAAAAACATGTTTTCTTTCAGTTTTTCAGTGGTCTTCATCAACCTGGTTTTTCTGTTCCTGGGTGCCTCCCTGTACCTTTATTCGACCTATAAGGGGATTGCACTTCCTCTAAGGTCGGATGATCTGTTCCCCACCATCGCCATCAATCATCTGGGACCAGTTGCGGGCATTGTATTCGTCATTGGATTGATCTCGGCCGCGTATCCAAGTGCTGACGGAGCCCTCACATCGCTGACCACATCCTTCAGCATTGATTTCCTGGGTTTACCGAAGAAGCAGGATCTCAGTGAGAGGCAAAAAGAACGGATACGGTATCTGGTTCATTTCTGTTTTGCCCTCCTGTTGCTTACGGTGATCGTGGTTTTCCGTGCGATCAACGACCGTGCGGTGATTGACAAGCTCTTCACCATTGCGGGTTACACCTATGGCCCGTTGCTGGGTCTCTTTGCATTTGGCCTGTTCACCCCCTTTGCGGTGAGGGATCGCTGGGTGCCGTGGATTGCCCTTGCCTCCCCTGTCATCTGTTATGTGCTCAGCTCCAACTCGGTCGAATGGCTCAGTGGTTATAAGTTTGGTTTTGAATTACTTATACTTAACGGATTGATCACCTTCTGCGGATTATTGCTTGTTCATAAAGGTAAGGCAGCGGTGACGGGTAAAGGAGCGTGATTCTGATTTCCCCTACATCTTAAGCAGTGTCGGCTTCAGGGTGATCATCAGGTAGAACCAGTGGGAAAACTCTGCACTTCCACTTTTGATGTTGATTTTTTCCAGCGTTTCTTTCGGCAACATAGCTGAATAACCCAGATCGCAGGTCAGGAACTCATTTACTGTATATCTGTATAAAAAATCAAATTCTGATCCCAGCGGTTTATCCCACTCAGCATTTACCTTTTGTGCAAGTGAAAAATAGTGGTAATCCAGCTGGAGGTCATGTTTTTCCGCCAGTTTATATTTTATGTTCAGGTAAATGTCCATCAGTCCGCCGTTGGCCGTACCTTTCGGGAAATTGGTGAAATAATCCATGTAGCCGTAATAGCTGTGACGCATTCCGTAAAACAGTTCGAAAAGATGGTCTTTTTCCGTGTAGGAATCAGAGGTCTCCGTAGCATCCTGGCCGGAAATATAATCCATGCCAGCTCCTACGGTGAATTTATCGAAGGTATAGGAGCCCACGAGGGAAGTCAGGTATGCCTGGACCTGTGTTCCTTTTCTATTGGCTCCATTCTGGTAATAGACGGTTGCTCTAAGTTTCAGGTTGTCTTTTTTGTAGTCGAGGTTGATCCCGTAGGTACCCCTGGTATAAAGAATATGGTAATTATCCGATTTTGTAAATCCGAAAGCGGTTGCGATTGCACCCAGGTTGAGCGATTTGCCGATCAGTTTGTGAAAGTGGGCAAACAGGATCATCTTAATTTTGTCTGATGGATAATCACTGTTGAAGTACAGGTTATCCACGGTGTTGTTCCAGGATCCACCCAGATCAATGTCCCATTTTTTTTCATTCTTATATTTCAACACCAGGGCATCGTAGGTTAGTGCTCCCTGTCCCCAGTTACGTGTTGCAAAGATCCGCCCATCGTCATATACCAGGAATTGCCGTCCTGCTTTGGCTGTCAGCGAGGGGGCGATATACAGTTCAAGCCATCCTTCCGAAAGGTTAATGGAAGCCGAGTTACCCGCGGTACCCGTGCTGGTGTATAGGTCATCGTTTCCCCAGACCCGTACATCCTGAATGGAAATACCGGCACCAAACACCTTGTGTACATAGATTGCTTTTAATCGTGTACGCTGTGAAATGAGAAAAACAGGGTCGTTTGAATCCGTGGCCAGATTTCTGTATCCATTCTGATACTCAAAGCGTGGCCGCAGCTCAGCGCTGAGGGTCAATTGAGCAAATAACTGATTGTCCGTGACCAGAAGTAACCCGACAAAAAAAAGGATTTTAATCGTTCTCATATCTCTGATGATTGATCTTTAATCTTTAATTAATGATTTATAATCATTAATTTACATCAGTACAGCCCTCCCATGATATAGGCTTTTGTCCTTTCTTCTTTCGGGTTGTTGAAGATTTCTTCGGCAGGTCCCTGTTCGATGACCTCACCCAGGTACATGAAGATGATGTTGTCGGCGATGCGTTTGGCCTGACGCAATATATGGGTAACGACAACAATGGTATAATGCTCTTTCAGTTCCATGAATTTTTGTTCAATGGTCTGAGAGGAAAGAGGGTCCAGTGCGGAGGTGGGTTCGTCGGCCAGGATGATCTCAGGATCCACGGCAAGCCCTCGTGCCAGGCAGAGGCGTTGTTGCTGGCCGATGGACAGGCCGGATGCGGGATCTTTCAGCCGGTCCTTGACTTCATCCCATAATCCGACCATTTGCAGGTAACGCTGAACGCGCCTTTCGATCCCTTTTCGGCTTTTCCTGCCACTGATCCTGAGCCCGTATGCTACATTTTTCTGAATACTCATCGGCAATGGAAAAGGACGTTGTGACAGCAGCCCCATTTTTTGCCTGATCTTGGTAATGTCTTCTTTGGGATGGAAGACATCCTCCCCGTCAATCAGGATCATTCCTGACACTTTCATTTCAGGATACAGGTCGGTCAACCGGTTCAGGCTTTTAAGCAGAGTGGTCTTGCCGCAACCCGAAGGGCCCATGATCACCGTGATCCTGTTGGGCGGGATCTTCACGTTAATGTTCTTCAGGATGTGTTGCTTCCCGATGTACAGGTTCAGGTTTTTGACTTCTATCTTGGTATCCTGCTGCATATCACTTGATTTGATTTTTATAAAATTTCCTGGCAAAAATCCTTGATAGTATACTGATGAGCAGAATGATAAAAACAAGAATGGCCGCAGAGGCATACGCCCGGTTCTGCACCTCCCGGATGGGGACGGAAAGTTGAAAAAATATGGCGAGGGGCAAGGTCGCAGTGGGTTGCAACAGAGAGGTTGGCATATGGTCGGTGTATCCGGTGGTAAACAGAACGGAGGCAGCGTCGCCAATGGCACGCCCGAACGACAGGAGTATGGCTGTGACGATTCCAGGTACGGTTTGTCTGAAGAAGATGCGGTAGGCTGTTTCCGACTTTGTGGATCCAAGTGAGTAGGAAGCCTCTACCAGTCCGATCGGGATGGTTTTTATCACCTCATCCATTGCACGGACCATGATAGGCAGGATGAACAGGGTGACTGTAATGATACCTGCCAACAGGGAAGTTTTTAATCCGAAGTAGATCATGAGGGTAAAACCAAAAGCACCATAAACGATGGATGGTATACCCCAAAGCAGGTCAAGGCAAAAACGGATGGCATTGACCCATTTTGTCTTCGACAGCAGGTGGATGTTCATGAAGAGAGCCAGCGGGAGACCGATGACCAGCGCCAGGAAGGTGGATCCTCCTGCAAGGTAGAGTGAGCCAACAATGGCATTCAGGATACCTCCCTCTTTTCCGAAATAAAAGCCTCCCTTGGGCGTCTGGGAAACCATATCCCATGATAACGAAGGCAATCCTTTATAGAAAATGCTGAAAATAATAAGAAAAAGAGTTGCAGCAATGATCATCGAGGAAATGAACATGATCACCCTGAAAAAGATCTCTTCTGTTCTTATGATCGTTCTTCGTTTCATCTTTCTCATCTATAGCGTTCGGTCCTGACGATCAAGACACGGGATGCCAGGTTAAAAATCAAAACTACGATCAGCAGGACAAAAGCTGCCAGCATCAACGCTGAATCATACAGGGGAATGGAGAGCATTTCACCGTAGTTGTTCGCAATCAGTGCAGGCAGTGGATATCCCGGTTCAAAGACGCCGCGGGGTATCTTGGCCACGTTTCCCACCACCATCAGTACGGCGATGGTTTCACCAAACGACCTGGATAATCCCAGTCCAAAGGCAGAGATGATGCCCGGGAAGGCTTTGCGGATATGGATGAATTTAATGGTTTGCCATTTGCTTGCCCCGACCGACAGGGATGCTTCGGTGAGTTCTATCGGTACCGTTCGGAATACTTCGATGAGAATATTCAGTACGAACGGAATGATCATCACTGCCAGCACAATTCCACCGGCCAATATGCTGTATCCTGAGGTCTCGGTGTTAAACAGTGGCGCTATGTGGTTGGAGATCAGGGGTACGATCACCAGTGTTCCCCAGACGCCATAGATCACACTGGGTATGCCCGCCAGGATGTCGATGACCGGGTGCATGATCTTCAAGACCCAGTTGTCGGCATACTGTGTGAGATGAATGGCCGTCAACAGGCAGATAGGTCCGGCAATGAGCAGGGATAGAATGGTGACCCACAAGGAACTGACGATGAACGGAAAAAAGCCGAATTTCCCTGAAAGGGGCTTCCATTGCGAGGAAAACAACAGCTCCCACAGGGAAACATCCTGCAGGATCAGCCTTGACTTAAGGAACAGTCCGATGCCAATCAGAAAGGGCAATATGATCACCAGGACCAGGGCAATCCACATCCAGGTACTGTGTAACCTGTTTCTAAGCTGGCGTGTTATGGAAAGTCCTCTCACCGGATGCAGGGATTATAATCTGGCAAGTTCGGACTGGATTTTTCCGCTGGAAAGTTCCACATAGCCGCACTCGTTTACGATCTTCTGTCCATCGGTCAGGATCCATTTCAGGAAGGCAATCGTGGCTTCATTGGCCGGTTTTCCTTTGGATACGAAATACAGGTCGCGCGCAGGCGGTGACGGGTAGACATCATTTTTAATGGCGGTGATCAGCTCGTCCTGGGTATCATAGAAATTTTCTTCCGGATCGATCAGTCCATTGGCGTTCAGGTCGATCGGTACAACCTCCAGTCCTTCGTATTGTATCCGTGTGGACATATCGTAGGCATAGTTGATGTTGTTAAATCCGATACCCAGCACATCATTTTTGATCGCTTCCGCCATTCCGGGATCACCATAAACGCCTACACCATTAAGGCTTTCCTGGTCCTGTCCCAGGTATTCACCCCAAATCTGGGCTGCCCCGCAGGCATCTGAACGGGTATAGACATTGATCTTTTTACCCACAGATTGAACATCAGGATAAATATCCCAGTACTGCAATTCCTGTGAAAGGTAGATCATCATGAAATGATCCCTGGAAAGACCCTTTGCCTTGATGGCCTGTATGACAGGATTGTTCGCGTTGATGGTCGGAACGACAGCATCTTTCACCACCGCAATGTACCAGGCTCCTTTATCCATTTCCGCCTTGGTGACTCCGCGTGAGAACATCCCCAAATCAACCATTCCTGAAAGGGCGTCGGTCATGCCTTTGCCGGCACCACCGGCAGAGATGTCGATCCGCACCTTCGGATTCAGCTCCATAAAGGCTTCTGCCCATTTAACCGTCATCGGATACAATGCAAATGCACCAGAGATGCTGATGGTACCCTTCAGTTTGCTTTTGGTACCATCATCCTGGGATTTATCCTGCCGCGGCTGGCAACTCAGGAAGAACGCCGGAAACACAGCTGAAATGAGTAAAAAGGTAAAAAAAGTCAATGATTTGTTCTTCATAGGTTCACATTAAGGTTTTTGAATGATAAGTGACTGGTTTTTTAACGTTGCTTCACTGGGAATGATGTATCCTGCATCCTGGATGGTCTGCATCCCGTTTTCATAGATCCAGATAATGAAATCGATGACAAGCTGATTTGCAGGTTTTTTATTGAAAGTCAGACAAAGGGTTGTTGCCGGTGGAAATGGATAAGTTCCATGTTTGATGGCAAAGGAGACCGCCTCCAGGTTATGATAACAGTTCTCAACCTTGTCCATTTTTCCGTTATTGTTCAGGTCAACCGGGATCACAGTCAGGTCATCCATGGGTTCAAGGGTCTTCCTGTCATAAAGATAGCGAATGCTGGCATAGCCGATCCCATAAGTGTTTTTCCTGACGGCCATGATCATTCCTGCCTCTCCGTACACACCGGTTCCAGTCATATTGGCCTGTTGCGTCCCAAGATAGGCTGACCAGATCTCACCTGCCTCGCAGATATCGGTACGGGTAAACGGAAAAATACGGGAGGAAGAATCCGTTCTGGTAAGCTGGCCCCAGTGAGACAGGGAAGCGTCGATGAAGATGTACCTGAACTGACTCTGAGTGATGCCCATGGCTCTGAGTTTTTTCAGGTACGGATTTCCTGCATTGCCAAAAGGAAGGACCGCATCGTAGGCCACCGTCAGTGATAAAAGGCCAGTATCAGGCGGACTATCGATCAGGTTGATCGAGCGCTTATTGCGATCCATGACCCGAAACAGGATATCCGATTGACCGTGCAATGAACTGATGGGTGAAACATCAATCCTTACGTCCGGGTAAATCCAGTTAAATTCAAAAGCCAGTTGTGAAATCAATGGATACAGTTCCTGCGAGCCTGTGATGGTTATGGAAGGAATGTTTTTTCCCGGTCTGTGTTTTCGCTCCTTTCCGGCTTGATCCGAACAGCTTGCCATCCACCAAATACACAGGCAGGACAGTGATAGGCTGATGACATTCAGGAAAGAAAGAGTATTTCTTTTCATCATAAGCAATGAGAAGCCAATAAGGCAAAGGTAAAAAAATCGTTTTGTTTTTGTTTCAATATTTTCTACTTTTGATATCCAATCCACTCATAAATGATGAAAAAGAGACATATAATCCTGATAGTTAGTCTGATACTTGTTTTTTTATCTTCAATTGAGGCTCAGGTGAACGTCACCAGGGTTACGGATGCGGCTGCTTTTACGTCAAAGGAAGGAGCATTTTATTACCTGCCGGGCACATATTTGATAATCGATGTTTGTTACGACCTCGTTGAAAAGACCAGGGGACCTTATGCTGAGTACGCTTTTAAATTTTTAGGACTGGACTCTGTAATCAAGGTAAATGAGACGCATTATGAAATCAAAGACGTACAGTGCCAGGCCCTGACCGGTTTGGATCCCGGTCAGATTTATTTTGTTGAATTCCTGCAGAAGCAGAGCAAAGATCCCCTTGAAATGAACATGATCCTTTCAGATGAGGGGTATCTTACAGAAGTCTCGATGGGAATGGAGCTCTCAGCGCAACCGTTTCCGGAGAAGACAGAAGAATTCAGCAGGCAGACCGTCTCTCAACGTGCAGGCGAGGATCTGCGGTTCAGATACTATGCAACGGACAACCAGATGGTCAAAATCGACACGATCATAAAAATGGTAACCATCGATACGTCTACTTTCAGGGATGTAAGCTACAAAAGATCAACGGCCTACAAGACCATGGAAGAAAGGGCATCGGAAGCGGCAGAATTCATTGCTTCCATTCGCAAGGACAGGTACAAATTGCTCACAGGTTACCAGGAGGTTAATTACAGTAAAGAAACGATGCAGTATATGGATTCCAGATTGCTGGAGATGGAAGATGCCTATCTGTCATTGTTCAAGGGTCATTGCCAGCGGGAATCCTACAGGGCGACCGTAGTGTATTTCCCATTGGCTGATGAAGCCGGTCAGGAAGAAATTGTTCTTTACGTATCCAATACGGAAGGAATTACACGGTCAGCTGCACCGCAGGGGACACCGGTCTTCATCAAAGTTGAACCGGCAGGCGAAATTACCCCTTCCTCCCTGCGTGAGTCGGCCGGACAAGCTGCGTCAGGTCAGGGATTCGTGTTGAGATTGCCCCGGTTATGCCACGTATCTGTGATCTATAAGGGCAGGGAATTGCTCACCAAGGATATGCCCATCCATCAGTTGGGTATCCTCAGTCATTATCCTGCCACTTCAAGGTTTCACTTCAAAATAAATCCAGCGGATGGTTCTGTAAAACATATTGGTATCCGATAAGCGTTTCACGGATGACCATTCAACATAGTGATCGTTTTTTTTAACTTTAAAAATTTGACAATATGAATTTAATTCAACGCGCCAAGAACATCCTGTTCAACCCAAAGGATGAATGGAAGGTTATTGCTGAAGAAACACCTAACGCACAGTCGGTTGTTTTTTCGTATGTATTGCCACTGGCACTGATCCCAGCCATTGCACGGTTCATCGGACTGGGAGTTTTCGGTTTTCATATGGGGCGGTTTGCTGGTATGAGCGGTATCGGATGGGGTCTCGCTTCCGGGATCATTTCATTGATCACCACCATCCTGGCTGTTTACGTAGCTGCTTTGATCATTGATCTCCTGGCACCCTCCTTTAAATCAGAGAAAAATTTCGGGCGCTCGATGCAACTGGTGGGTTATTCAATGACACCCATGTGGGTCGCCGGAATTCTTTACCTGATCCCAGTATTGGGCATTGTTGCTTCTCTTCTGGGTCTGTATGGTATTTATCTTATGTACCTTGGTCTCGGCGATATCAAGAAGACCCCGGAGGATAATAAAGTTGGTTACCTGGTGGTGAGCGCCATCGTTGCCATTGTAGTCATGTGGATCATTTCCGCCGTCCTGATGGTGATCGCAGGCTCCGTATTCTTTGCTGGTCATGCTGCGTACAGGATGTTCTGATGAGAGGAGAGAGGAGAGAGGAGAGAGGAGAAAGGAGAAAGGAGAGAGGAGAGAGGAGAG